>CAYNSL010000017.1:0-39908 GCA_964399755.1 uncultured Chitinophaga sp.
TCCCCCTTTTTCAGTAAATTACAGTAACCCCTTTCAGCCGGGCCGGCTTCATGTTGTTGACTGAACCGTTTATGAAGCGATTTATTTCATATTGCCTCCTTTTACTTTTCCTTCCGGTTATTCTTTCTGCGCAAAAAGTGGTGGCTATTAAAATTGACGGGGCCATCAACCCCGTTACCGCCGGTTTTGTCCATGACGGTATTCAAAAAGCGGTGAAAGAAAATGCAGAATGCCTGCTGATTCACCTGAACACGCCCGGGGGATTGCTGAAATCCACCCGCCTTATCGTCAGCGATATCCTCGAATCCGGCGTGCCGGTGATCGTATATGTCTCCCCGGCCGGGGCGCAGTCCGGATCGGCCGGCGTTTTTATCACCCTCGCCGCGCATATCGCCGCCATGACGCCGGGCACCAATATCGGCGCGGCACACCCCGTTAGCCTGCAGGGATCCATGGACAGCATCATGGGTGTGAAAGTGACCAATGACGCCGCCGCCTTTATCCGCTCGATCGCGGAAAAACGGCACCGCAATATCGAATGGGCGGAAAACGCCGTACGCAAAAGTTTCGCCTATTCCGAAACCGAAGCCCTCGAAGATTCCGCGATTGACCTGATCGCGAAAAACGATCCCGACCTGCTGAACCGGGTGGATGGCATGACCCTGGTGCTGGCCAACGGCACAAAAACACTGCATACAAAAGGCGCGACCGTTGAAAATTTTAAAATGACTTTATTCCAGCGCTTCCTGAACATCATCAGCGATCCCTCCATCGCCTATATCCTGATGCTGCTGGGATTCTTCGGCATGCTCTTCGAATTTTTTAACCCCGGGGCCATCCTCCCGGGGATCGTGGGTGTGATCAGCCTGATCCTCGCTTATTACGCCATGCACGCCCTGCCGGTCAATTTCGCCGGACTGGCCCTGATCGTTTTCGCCATCATCCTTTTTATCCTGGAAATAAAAATCGTGAGCCACGGACTGCTCGCCATCGGGGGAGTCGTGTCATTACTGCTGGGCTCGATGATGCTGGTAAAACCCGCATCGGCGCTGGAAATGGCAAAAATATCCCGCACCGTCATTATTGCCGGAACAGCCGTTACCGCCCTGTTCTTTTTATTTATTGTCGGACTGGGCATCAAGGCGCAGCGCCGTAAAGTGGTCACGGGACTGGAAGCCCTGATCGGCGATACGGGCGAAGTGATCGATCCGCTGGCGCCGGCCGGTACCGTAAAAGTGAAAGGCGAACTATGGAAGGCGGAATCACTGGCCGGACCGGTTGCCCGGGGAGAAAAAGTACGTATAAAAGAAATGAAAAACCTCACGCTATTTGTAGAACCGATTGCTCAAACCTAAACATACAACCATGCAAGAATTCCCGACCGTCATCGTCTCCATTGTATTATTCGTGCTGATCATTCTCGCCAGCGCCATACGCATCCTGCGGGAATACGAACGCGGCGTTATCTTCCGGCTGGGCCGGCTGATCGGGCACGACGGCGTAAAAGGACCGGGGCTGATCCTCCTGATCCCCCTGATCGACCGGATGGTGAAAGTCAGCCTGCGCACCATCGTACTGGATGTTCCGCCGCAGGATGTGATCACGCAGGACAACGTCTCCATAAAAGTGAACGCCGTGGTTTATTTCCGGGTGATCGAACCGCAGAAAGCGATCGTACAGGTGGAGAATTTCCTGGCGGCCACTTCCCAGATCTCGCAAACCACGCTGCGCAGCGTGCTCGGGCAATCGGAACTCGACGACCTGCTTTCGCAGCGCGACAAGATCAACCACAAGTTGCAGCAGATCATCGATACCAATACGGAACCATGGGGCGTAAAAGTGACCAACGTGGAAGTAAAACAAATCGACCTGCCGCAGGAAATGCAGCGGGCCATGGCCAAACAGGCCGAAGCGGAACGGGAACGCCGGTCAAAAGTGATCGCGGCGGAAGGAGAATTCCAGGCTTCGCAGCGCCTGGCCGATGCGGCCAAGATCCTGAGCGAACATTCCAGCGCACTGACCCTGCGGTATCTGCAGACCCTGCGTGAAATTGCTACGGAGAAAAATTCAACCACCATCTTCCCCGTGCCGATCGATTTGCTGAAACCGTTCCTGAAGCAAAGCGGAAGTGACTCCTCATCATAAAAATTTAGGCTGTCTCAATCGTCATGGCGAAGGAAAATGACCGAAGCAATCCGCTGAACAACTAATTCAGTTGAACCGTATCACTTCGTTTCATTCGCCCCGGTGACTTTTGAGACAGCCTCTTTTCTTTCAAGCGCTGTTCCGCTTATTTCGCCGGGCGCTTATATTGGCTCAGCCAGTTGATCTTCCCGTTCTTTAACTGGTTAATGTCGTGGTAATAGCCGGAATCCACCTGGCCGGTTTTATAGGTATCAATTTCCTTATACCAGACCACCACGTATCCTTCCTTTTTATCGGTGGCATACAGTTTCTTCCAGCTTTCCATGTCAATGGTGATGGAACTGAGGCTGTCGCGGTAAGTGCCCCACAGTTTCATGATATCGGCATTGGGCGACCGCATGTGTTCGCCGCTGGTGCGATCCCAGGCCAGGGTATCCGCATAGGCCGTGGCCACTTTGTCCATGCTTCCGTCCGCCCAGTCTTTATAACTCATCAATACCGTTTTAAGGTCGGCATCCGAAACTTCGTCTGACCAGTTGGCAGAATAAGAAGCGGTATAGGGCAGGTCGACCGTGGTTTCTTTGGTCTTATCGCCCGTACCGGCGGTTTCTTTTTTTTCCTTGTTACCGCATGCGGTCAGCAATACTCCGCCCATCAAAATGAACATAAACTTTTTCATAAAACGTTTTTTAATTTAATAATGAATAATTACAGGTTCGGAATTCAAAAGGCCGTCGTTCAGGACGTATCAGGGGGGAGGATCGGGTCACAGGATGGTAACGGTAAGGTACAGTATCAGCCCGGTTATCTGAAATTTACTTTTGGGAACCGAATACCCCGGCCCCGCCCGGTGGCGGCAGCCCCATACCAGCCGGAATTATTTATCTTTCCCCCTCAATTACTCCCCATGAAAAATTGGATCGGGATCCTGGCCTTTTTATTTCCGCTGCAGGTTTTGCAGGCACAGGCTTTGTCCGCCACCGAACAAAAAATCCTGAAAGATATCGACGCAGCTTACCCCTCCGCCCTGCAACTGCTCAAAGAATCGGTCAACATCAACAGCGGCACGTTTAATATTCCCGGTGTAAAGCTGGTAGGCGAATTGTACCGGAAGGAATTCGAATCCCTTGGATTTTCGGTGGAATGGATTTCCGAACCCGATTCGCTGAAAAGGGCCGGCCATCTCGTTGCCACCCGCAAGGGAACAAAAGGGAAAAAATTATTCCTGATCGGGCACCTCGACACCGTATTCGAACCCGATATGCCGCCCAATCCCTTTACGATGCTCAACGACAGCACGGCCACCGGGCAGGGCGTGAACGATATGAAGGGCGGCGACGTACTCGTGATCGCGGCATTAAAAGCGCTTGACCGGCAGGGCCTGTTAAAGGACGCAACGATCACCGTTTATTTTACCGGCGATGAAGAAAATTCCGGCAAACCCACTTCCCTGAGCCGCGCGGATTTTATTGAGCGCGCCAAAGGGCACGATATCGCCCTTGGTTTTGAAAGCGCCGCCGGACTTAACAGCGTGGCCACGGCACGCCGCGGGGGAAGCGACTGGCGACTCGAAGTAAGTTCCAAACAGGCGCATTCCTCATCGATGTTCGGCAGCGGCGGTTATGGCTCCGTATATGAAGCCACCCGGATCTTGAATGAATTCAGGGAGAAACTCGGTCATGAAAAATTCCTCACCATCAATCCCGCGCTCTTTATCGGGGGTTCGGAAGTAAATTATGATACCGCCGCACAAAATGGCGCGGCCTCCGGCAAGACCAATATCATTTCACCCCGTACGGTCGTACTCGGTGACCTGCGTTTTCTAACGCCCGAACAAAAGGATCGAGCACGCGACAGCATGCGGCAGATCGTTTCGCGGCACCTGCCCGGCACCGAAGCGGTCATCCGTTTCAGGGAGGGCATTCCTTCCATGCCGCCGACACCCGGCAATGAAGCGCTGGTAAAAAAATTAAATGAGATCAGCATCGCATTGGGTTATGGCACTGTAAAAGCAGGCGATCCCGCTTCACGCGGGGCCGGGGATATTTCCTTTGTCGCCCAATACCTCGATTGCCTCGACGGTCTTGGCGCTTCCGGAAAAGGAGCGCATGCCCCGGGCGAGGTCATCAATCTTTCCGAATACCCCAAACTGATCAAAAGGACCGCCCTGCTGATCTACCGGCTGACGAGATAGTCCCTCAATACTTTACAAACGATTATGGTTTGCCAACCTAACGAAGTACAGCAATCCCGCTGACCCCGATCATTCTTTCCCGGATATGATTGATCAAACTTTGAGAAAAAAGTTATGCTTCGCAAACTCCTTGTCCTGCCGTTCCTGCTGGCGGCTGGTATCTGCCAGGGACAGAACAGCATTTATACGGGTCGTTTTACGATCATCGGTCCCGGCAGTGAAAATGCTGATATATATATTAACCAACTGACGATAACCGTTGATCCTGCCGGCGCGGCGACGATTATACTTCATTTCAAAGGAGGCAGCCGCACGGAAAAAGAAGATTATATCGATCTCTCCGGAACAATCAGCGGTACCGTTGAAAACGAGGTGCTGACAGCAAATGGTGTGCTCGCTTCCGTACTAAAAGACGGCAAAAGACTACAAACGGGAACAAACAATGTCACGATAAAAGGAACGGTCACGGAAGACAAGGCCGAAGGAAAAGTATTTATTTATGAAAGTAAAAGCGGCGAACGGACCGACGCTTTTTTTTCTTTCAAAGCCTCCCTCCAAAAAGAATTAAAACCGGAACTGACCTTCCCCGCCGGCAATAGTCCCAAAGTGTTCAACAGGGGCTGGATCTTCGGAGCTGAATTTATCATCACGGATGAATCGGGAAACGAGATCGATCTGTCTGATAAAATACAATGGAGCGGAACGGCCAGTTTCAACCCGGCAACCGGGAAGAGCAGTCATCCGCTTTTTAATACGGTTGGCGGCAACAAAATTATTCTCACGGTGCAATATGAGGGAAAAACGTACAAAGGTGAATATCCTGTCACCACGGTAGATGTCGGCAATTATGCTTTCCAGGGCTGCAAGGCGTTTTGCCCGGCCGATGCGCATGGCGGTCCTTCCGACCCGCTTCCGGTGGTAGGCCCGATCATAGAAGGCAGCCCGCTGATCCTGATTAACGGGCATCCCGCCGCCCGGGTGGGTGATATGGGTGTTCATGCTGTTTGTACCGGCGCCAACAGCTATACCATCTCCACGGGCGATTATGATGTACTCATCGATGGCCGGCCTGCCGCGCGCTTCGGGCTTTCTCAAACCATACATTGCGGCGGCCGGGGGGAAATCCTTCCCGCAAACCGCCAGGATCTTATAATAGCCAATAAGGAAGTGGCCGTTTCCGGGAACGAAAAAGGGAGCGGCGGGGAAATCAGCCTTTCGGCCGATGAAGAACTGACCACCGGCGATAAGGGATTGCTTTCTTTTCCCGCAGGTTCAGAAGCCGTGGTGACCGTATTGCCATCCTCTTCCGTGAAAATCGTTGACAATACCCTTGAAAAAATAAACCTGATGCTGAAATACGGTCTGCTGATCGTTAACGGGAACACAGGGGCAGAAAAGCAACTGATGATCGAGTTGAAGAAACTCAGCGTAACCCCAAAGGGAACCAAATTCACGATTTCAACCGATAGCATGCAATCTGTTATCAATGTATACCACGGCGCGGTGACCATCACGGAAAAGGCGACCGGTAAAATCAGCGAAGTAACGGCCGGTAACAGTTACCGGTATATCAATGACCGGGGAGAAATTTTCCCCTTGTCAGACAGCAGCGGCATCAGCCTGGTACGCGACCGGCTCGCCACCGTTGACAATACAAGCATAAAGACTTCCAATACAGCGTCCGCGCCCGCGGAGAAGGCCGGGAAATCCGCTTCCTTCGATTTTAAAAAATTCATCCGTGAAAATGTTCTTTATATTGCCATGGGGGCCGGCGCCCTGGTGCTGGTCATCCTGCTGTTGATCATGGGCAGGAAAAAAAGAAACAAAGAAAGGGTATGAGGATTCCGTTCATCTTAAAATTTTAGCAATGGACCACAAACAAAAACTCGAAGAGCTGAACAAGGCGGCCGTTGAAAAACTCAACGAATACGCGAAGAAAAAAGAACCCCTCAGCGATGAGCACCAGCAAAAACTGCACGAGGCAAAACACGAGTGGCAAACGGCCTGGACCAAGCTGATGGATGTGCTGATGGTGCTGGAAAAAATCGAGATCTGAAGGGGAACCGGAATTTTCCGGTCTGAAATATATTAAACTCCCGATGGCAATTCTGAAACAACTGTTGCTTTCGGGATACCGAAATAGTTGATAACGGCATCGGTCAGCCCTTCCCGCACCACCAGTAATAAATTTCCTGAGCGACGGACTACTATTTCTTTCAAAATTTTACAAAATCCCTCCCCCCTTAATTCCAGCGGGCCGATCTCATCGATCAGCAGCCATCCTTCTACTTCCATATCGTGTTGAATCGTTGCGATGGCTTTTTCAAAAGCGGTCCTGCTGAAAACAAAGCGCCCGATTTTCAAGGGCTCCTGTTCCGCCGCTCCCGCTTCCATGGGCCAGGTTTCGCGGGTGCGTACATTCATGAAAAATCTTTTCCCGTCAATCACCGGTGTCAGGATGCCCGACACATGATTCCGTCCGGCCGACCAGTTGATCAGTGCGGTTGTCTTTCCCTGTTGCACGGGTGCGCTGAGCAGGAGGATCATGACTCAGCTTTCTTTGGTGTAAAATGTATTGGCGAGGATGATCTTTCCGCATAAGAGGATCCGTTTCCATCCCCTCCGGTGGCCCGCCAGCTGCCAGCTTTGCGCCACGAGTCCCTGCGTGGAGGGCAGGAGGTTCAGCACCTGCTGTACCTGTTTCACCGATTGTTGTTTTTTGCGCTGCAGCCAGCGGTTCAGCAATTGTTTCAGCGCGGGGCTGATGAAAAAATACCAGGTGAGCACGATGATCACCGAACGTGTGAGTATGCGCAAAACAGCCGAAGCGGGGAGCAGGGGTTCGCCGATCCGGAAAAAAGATTGGAGGTAGAGCGCGATCAGCAGGATCCAGACGATAAAAAGGATCAATCGCTTTGCATGCGGTTTCCGGCCGGGCTGCCGCGTTACGGGCTCCGCGGTTGCCGACACCGCATATTTTTCCTGGAAGCCCCGCATTTCCCCGATGCGGTGGGGCAAAACGCCTGCCCAGATTCCAATGAGTATCCCCATCACGAGGTGCGCCGCCACATACCAGAAGATGATGAAATAACTGTAATCGGTTAGCTGGTTGCTGCCGGTTAGCTTATTCAAAAAACTATTGACGGCCGTCCAGAGATCATTACCATATAAAATAGTGATGGTGAGGATGCGCTGAAAGGCCGATTCGAGCAGGGCGAGGATCGCCAGCAACAGGCAGGAGAGACGATGGTAGCGACGGTTCCAAAATAAAAATTCTCCCATGAGCCCCTGGAAGAAAACAGCCATATAGGCGGCGGGCGGGGCCTGCGGGCTGAGCATCATTTTAAAAATGGCGACCAGCAGGGTGGCTTTTATCACCGCTCCTTTTACCGGCACATACCAGGCGATAAGCGAAATGCAAATGACGGCGCAACTGCCGATAACGAGACCGGAAACAGGTAGCCGGAATGAAAAGATGATACTCCCCAGCATGGCTTCGCAAAGAACCCAGAGGGCGATGAGCCGGTAATAGACCAGGGGATGCGTGGACGGGGAGCTGTTCATTAATTCAATTATAGTAACTTTAAATTTTACAATTAAAATTACATTGATCCGGTTTATTCTCAATGATAAAGAAATAACTACGGACCTCCCGCCGGGAACCGTACTGCTGGATTATATACGTTACCACCGGCAGCTCCCCGGCACCAAGATCGGCTGCCGCGAAGGCGATTGCGGGGCCTGTACCGTATTGGTGGGAACTATACAGAACGGCCTCCTGCACTATGATTCCATGACCAGTTGCCTGATGCCGCTGGGCAACGCGCAGGGAAAACATATCGTAACCGTCGAGGGATTGAATTTTCCCGGCCGCTTAAACCCCATACAGGATGCCATGGCGGAAGAAGGCGCCACGCAGTGCGGATTTTGTACGCCCGGTTTTGTTATGTCGCTGGCCGGTTATTGCCTGCAAAACGGCGAACCCGGCAATGTCATCGCCGCTGTTGACGGCAATATCTGCCGCTGCACGGGATACAAATCCATTGAAAGGGCCGCCGAAAAAATTGCGGGGTTGCTGAAAGAGAGAAAAGGGGAGGCCGCGGATTTTGCCGCGAAAAACAAAATACTCCCCGAATATTTTACCGGCATAAAAGAACGGCTTCAGCATCTCGAAGCGTCGCCCCTCCCGGCTACCGGATCCGTAGTCCCGACCATCCTCGGCGGGGGCACTGATCTCTATGTACAGCGCCACGACGAACTGACACATGCGGGAATCCGTTTTGTGGCCGATGACCCGAAGTTGAAAGGAATACGCAAAGAAGGTAATACCTGCTGGCTCGGCGCCTCGGTTACGGTGGCCGACCTGCAGCGTTCGGAATTGATCCATGATTCCTTCCCGCAGTTTCCCCTTTACGCCAAACTGGTTTCGTCCACGCCGATCCGGAATATGGCGACGATCGCCGGGAATTTTGTCAACGCTTCCCCCATCGGGGATTTTACCATTTTTTTCCTGGCCCTGAACGCCACGATCGTACTGAATGATGGCGGTACAAAAAGACAGCTGCCCCTTCGGCAATTTTATAAAGGATACAAATCGCTCGACAAAAAGCCGGACGAACTGATTGAAGCGCTCGGGTTTGAATGTCCGGGCCCGCATACCTTATTTCATTTTGAAAAAGTGAGCAAACGGACACACCTCGATATCGCGAGCGTGAATTCGGCCATTTGCCTTGACATGGACGGGATTCATATAAAGAATGCGGGGCTATCCGCCGGCGGCGTGGGTCCGGTGCCGATGTTCCTGCAAAAAACTTCGGAATTTTTGAAAGGTAAAGCAGTTTCCGTGCCCCTTGTGATGGAAGCCATCGGCGTCATGGAAACGGAAATAACCCCGATCAGTGACGCAAGGGGCGCCAAAGAATATAAAAAATTATTGCTGGGACAATTAATGAAAGCGCATTTTAAAACCTTGTTCCCGGAATTAGATATTAAAAAATTACTGGCTGTTGAACCTTTCCGGGCAGGATAGTCAGGATTCGTCTCAAAATTTAATTTGTGCCGGTCCGAAGGACCCCTATGGAGAAAAGCGATAAGGCGGAAAGAAATAGAAGGTTCAATTAAAGCCTTCCCGTATTCCCGCCTTACCGGCAGCTATACTTAGTTTTTTTTGAGACCGCTTCTATTATGAATTAAAACATTTTACTCCCATCAGGGGATGAACATGAAAAATATTGATTCCTATACACATCTCCGCGGCGAGTCGGTTTACCTCGACGATATCCCCCTGCAGGCGGGTACGCTCTTCGCCGCCGTCTTTGATTCCCCGGTAGCGCATGGAAAAATTATTTCCCTCGATACCCTGGAAGCTGAAGCTATGAAAGGTGTAGTTCGCGTGATTACCGCAAAAGATATCCCCGGCGAAAACCAGATCGGCGGTATCGTGCCCGATGAAGAATTACTGGCCGGCACGCATGTTCACTTCTGCGGAATGCCGGTGGCCCTCGTGGTCGCCACCAGCGAAGAGGCGGCGAGGGCGGCGGTCAAAAAAATAAAGATCAGCATTGATCCGCTCCCCGTGATCACCGATCCGCGGGAAGCGCAGGCAAAAGGGGAGCTGATCATCCCGCCGCGTACCTTCCGGCTGGGCGACAGCGCGGCCGCCTGGAAAAACTGTGACTATATTTTTGAGGGCCGGGCAGATACTAACGGTCAGGAACACCTGTATATTGAAACCCAGGGCGCCTATGCCGTGCCGGGCGAAAACGGGGTCATCCGGATCTATTCTTCCACGCAGGGGCCCACGGCGGTGCAGCGGACAGCCGCCCGCGTACTGGCCATGCCCATGAACAAAGTGGAAGTGGATACGACAAGACTGGGCGGCGGTTTCGGGGGAAAAGAAGACCAGGCCACTACCTGGGGCGTGATCTGCGCCCTTGCCGCATACCTCCTGCAAAAACCGGTGAAATACTGCCTGCACCGCATGGAAGACATGCGCATGACCGGCAAGCGCCATCCTTATTCGTCTGATTTCAAAATCGGCTTAAGCAAAGACCTCCGGATACTGGCCTATGAAGCGGTTTTTTACCAGGACGCGGGCGCGGCCGCGGACCTTTCGCCGGCCGTGATGGAGCGAACCCTGTTTCATTGCACCAATTCCTATTTCATTCCGAATGTTACCGCCACCGCTTACAGTTGCCGCACCCATCTTCCGCCCAATACGGCTTTCAGGGGATTCGGCGGACCGCAGGGCATGTTTGTCATAGAGGCGGCGATCGCCGCGGCGGCCGAACAACTGGGTATTCCCGCTTCGGACATCCAGGAAAAGAATTTGATAAAAACCGGTGATGAATTCCCTTACGGCCAAAAGGCAGAAAGCGAAGCCAACGCCTGCTGGAGCCGCGCGAATGAATTATATAATACAGCGCAACTGCAGAAGCAGGTGGCGGATTTCAATGCGTCAAACCCCCAGTATAAAAAAGGAATCGCCCTGATGCCGGTCTGTTTTGGCATCTCTTTTACCAAAACGCTGATGAACCAGGCCCGCTCACTGGTGCATGTATATACCGATGGCAGCGTGGGCATCAGCACCGGGGCGGTGGAAATGGGGCAGGGCGTCAACACCAAGATCCTCCAGGTGGCGGCCAGGGTCTTTTCCCTCAGCCCCGAAAAAATAAAGATCAATTCCACGAATACCTGGCGTATTGCCAACACCTCGCCCACCGCGGCCAGCGCGGCAGCCGACCTGAACGGAAAGGCCACGGAAATCGCCTGCCACGAAATCCTGAAGCGGTTGAAACAGGTGGCCGCTGAAGAATGCGGTGCAGCCGGACAGGCGGTGGAACTGAAAGACGAATGGGTGTATGTAAACGGTAAAAAGACCGCGCTTGACTGGAAGAAACTCGTGATGGCCACCTATACCCGGCGCATCAGCCTCTCGGAACTGGCACATTATACCCCGCCCGGCATTCATTATGATGCTTCAATTGAAAAAGGACATCCCTTCGCTTATCATGTTTACGGCACCGCCATCATCACCGTTACGGTGGATTGCCTCCGCGGTATTTACGAGGTGGATGAAGTGAAAGTGGTGCATGATTTCGGGACCAGCATGAACACGATCGTGGATCGCGGCCAGTGCGAGGGCGGCATCGTACAGGGCATCGGCTGGATGACGATGGAGGAATTATTGTATGATAAAGAAGGAAGGCTGCGCAGCAATGCGCTCAGCACTTATAAAGTGCCGGATATTTATTCGGTGCCGAAAGAAATCACGATACATCCCCTCGAGACGACAAAAGACAATCTCGCCATCTTCCGCAGTAAGGCCGTGGGAGAGCCGCCGCTGATGTACGGGATCGGCGCCTACTTTGCCCTGCGCAATGCGGTACGCGCTTTTAATCCCGGGGCTTCCCTTCCGTTCAATGCCCCGATGACCCCTGAAAAAGTTTTGATGGGGCTCTATAACAAGTGATGACCCCGCAAATAAAACGCTTCCTGACATGATCCGCTATCCGTCTTTTAGATTTAAACAATGATGCCCGCCTTAAAAACATGGACGCTGATCGCCAAAAGCCTGGACGAAAATATTCCCGTCATGCTGCTCTATGTGCTTGAAAGCAGGGGAAGCAGTCCCGGCCGCCCCGGTTTTTCGATGGCAGTGAATGCAAGGGGCGATATGGAAGGTTCTATTGGCGGGGGCATCATGGAACATAAACTGGTGGAACTGGCGAAAGAACGGCTTTTGTCTTACGGTCAGGCTTCTTTAACGGGAACCCTCAGGAAGCAAATTCACGATAAGACCGCCGCGGCCAACCAGAGCGGCATGATCTGTTCGGGAGAACAAACGATCCTTTTGTATCCTGTACGGCGAGAAGATGCGGGAACGGTCGGCGCCATCATCGCCTCGCTTTCGAATTATCAAAACGGCACGCTTACCCTTTCCCCGGAGAAAATTTCTTTTGCTGAAAAGATCCCCGACAATAATTATCATTTTGTCATGCGGTCGGAAACCGATTGGGTCTACCGGGAAAAAACAGGATATAAAAACCGGCTATTTATTATCGGCGGGGGACATTGCGCGCTGGCCCTTTCGCGGCTAATGCGCAGCATGGATTTTTATATCAGCGCATTCGATGACAGAAAGCAACTGAAGACTTTCCTTGAAAATGAATGGGCGCATGAAAAACATGTGATCGGCGATTATTCCGGATTAAAAGAGCAGATCCCTTCCGGGACCCATCATTATGTAGTTATCATGACATTCGGGTACCGCACCGATGATTTGGCGTTGCGGTCCCTGCTGGACAAGGAATTTGCCTATGCCGGGCTGCTGGGCAGTGAAGAGAAAATGAAAAAAATGTTGTCGGAATACAAAAAGAGGGGACTGACGGGAAAACTTCTGCAACAGCTTCATGCGCCGGTCGGTCTTGCCATCAACAGCCGTACCCCCGAAGAGATCGCCGTCAGCATCGCCGCAGAAATCATCCGCGAAAAAAACAGGCTGCCCGCCTGATAATTATACCGCCGGTTTGTTCATCCCCCATCCTTTAACTACCTTACTGCTCAAATAACCCTACATGATCTTCGTTTATATCTTACTCGCCATCGTGGCGACCCTGCTGGTGGCTTCGGCCCTGATGCCCAAATCGTATAATGTTGAAAAATCAACGGTCATCCGCAAGCCCGTTCAGCAGGTCATGGAACACGTGGGCAATTTCAATCATTACGCAGCGTGGAACCCCTGGCAGCAGATGGAGCCGGCCGCTTCAAAAAATATTACCGGCACTCCCAATACCCCCGGTCATAAATATGAATGGCAGGGAAAAAAGATCGGCACGGGAAACCTGACCATCAACCATCTTGACGATAAACATATCCATATCGACCTTGTCTTCCTGAAACCGTGGAAATCGAAAGCAAAAGACAACTGGCTGTTTGAACCCTGGGGCGACGGGAGCGAAACGAAAGTGACCTGGCAAAACAGCGGAGAACTGCCCTGGCCCATGGCACGGCTGATGGGGCCGATGATCAACAAAAATCTCAACCACCAGTTCGGGGTGGGGCTGGAGAATTTAAAAAAGGCCTGCGAAGGGTAGGGAGAATTGGGGGATTTTGAAATTTTGAAATTTTGGTCCCGATAAATATCGGGATTCGAAATTGCTCTAAAGCAGATAGAATCCTACTTGTTTGAAGGTTGCATAAAGATCGCTGGTGTAAGGTTAATTGCTGTACAATGCTGTATTTCGGCGATTCGGGGTAGAATTTTTTTTACCAATTAATTCGGACGAAAATCAGGAATAGACCCTACTTAAATCCGTTTCAGGTCCTTCACTGTTTTTTCCGTAATAACATTCCCGGTATTCAGCGTAGATGCAGGCTCAAAGAGCATGACCTCCACTTCTTCTTTCGCCACCGGTTTGTGCTCCACGCCTCGGGGCATGATGAGCAATTCACCTTCGTTAACGGTAATTATTTTGTCGCGCAGGTGCATGTCAAAGCTCCCCTTTACCACATAAAACAACTCATCTTCCTTTTCGTGGTGGTGCCACACGAATTCGCCCCTGAACTTTACCAGTTTCACCTGCTGCCCGTTCAGTTCCCCGGCAATCCGGGGATTAAAATGATCATGGATTTGCGAGAGTTTTTCCGCAAGGTTTATTTTTTCCATAGCTGAAAATAAAAAGTCCCGGCCGGGCCGGGACTTACTAACCCGTTTTAAAATGATTAATAGAAAAATTGTTCCCTGACGATCTTTCCGTCTTTCACTTCATACAGCGCGATCTCGTCCATTTTCTGGCGACCCATTCCCTTCATGGTGCAGTCCATGCCCATGGCTACGGAAAAATATCTTCCTGCCACCTGGGGTTCGCTGGTATAGCCTCCGTGCATTTCTTCCACCATTTCGCCGAATTGCTTTCCTTTCTGCCGGATCGCTTCCAGGCCCTCGGCGCTCTGTAGACCCTGGGAACCCGGGGGTTCGTTACTTACCGCGTTTTCAGCGAAGAGTTCGTCCTGGATAACGTTCCACTGCCCGCTTTGCGCCAGCTCATGAAAACGGTTGGCGACTTCCTGTGTTGACATAACGGCTGTTGCTGTTGACATATTGATTGGTTTTTGATTTTAAGGGGGACAAAATCTACGATGTTTTTATTTGGCAAAAAATTAAATTATGATAAAGTTTCCCTTTTTCGGGATGAATGTAGCTTTACCCGGATTACGCATACGTTGAAAACACACTTTCTTATATTATTGGTGTTGCTCGCCGGCTGTTCGGTCAGTAAGAACCCGTTGCGCAAACAGGTAAAGCTGCTGCAAAAGGGCATTATCAGGGATGATACCAGCCATGTGTATGCCCTTCCCTGGGAAGCGGGCAGGAAACATATGATCGTGCAGGGTTATTTCGGCGTATTCTCGCACCAGGAAAGGGCCGCGCTGGATTTCAGCATGAAGCGGGGCACAAAAATCCTCGCTATCAGGGGCGGCGTGGTGGTGCGGGTAAAAGAAGACAGCGATAAAGGGGGCTGGAATAAAAAATACCGGCAGTTTGGCAATAATATCGTCATCCAGCATGCCGACGGTTCCCGCGCAGGCTACTGGCACCTGCAGCATAATGGAGCAGTGGTAGCGGTGGGCGATACGGTCAAAACGGGACAATTCATCGGCCTGAGCGGAAAGACCGGTTACGCCGCCACCCCGCATCTCCACCTGATCGTATGGCGTTTTTCAGGGCAGGGCCAATGGCAGCAGGTACCCACCCGTTTTCAAACCACGAAAGGAATTAAATACCTGCGGGCCTGGAAATCCTACAGGCGTCCCCGCTAATCCTTTACATTTGAAAAATTTTTTTCTTGAGTTTCCACGAATTCTGGCAGCAATTTACCGAGGGCATGAAAAACACCGGCGCGCTGGAATATATTGCCGTATTCGCCGGGATCGCCAGCGTATGGTTCAGCCGCGTGGAAAATATTCTGGTGTACCCGGTAGGGCTGATCAATACCATCATCTATGTCTGGCTGAGCCTGCGGGGGCAATTGCCGGGCGAAGCTTCCGTTAATTTCTACTATACGGTGATGAGCATCTATGGATGGATCCTCTGGACCAAAAGGGACGCGCAGCAACATCATGTGGTGCATGTCACTTTCTCGGATGCAAGATGGTGGCGGTACCAGTTGCTGTTCTTCGGCGCGTTTTATCTTGCCATCTTTATTTCACTGACTTACCTGAAACAATCCTTCGCCCCCGGGGCGATCCCCTGGGCCGATGCCTTTGCCAGCGCCACCGCCTTTACCGGGATGTGGCTGATGACGAAAAAGAAAGTGGAAAGCTGGTACTGGTGGATCGCCACCAATATCGCTTCCATCCCATTATACTTTGTAAAACACTATGTGTTTACGAGCGTATATTACCTTATTTTACTGGTCATGGCCGTTTTCGGTTTGCTCGAGTGGCGTAAGCGGGCCTTAAAAAAATAATGATCAACATGAGTTACTGCAGCTATATTCATTCGCTTAAAGCCGACGAACAGCGGGTGCACCGTATTTATCATGATACACAGTACGGTTTTCCTATCGACGACGATAATGAACTTTTCGGAAGGCTGATCCTCGAGATCAACCAGGCCGGGCTGAGCTGGACAACCATCCTGAACAAGCAGGATAATTTCAGGAAAGCTTATCACGGGTTTAATATCAAGAAAGTGGCCGCGTATAAAACAAGGGATATTAACCGCCTGCTGCAGGATGCCGGGATCATCCGCAACCGCCTGAAAATACATGCGGCGGTGGAGAACGCGAAAACGGTCCTTTCCTTTCAAAAAGAATTCGGCTCATTCCGGAACTGGCTGGACCGCCATCACCCGAAATCAAGGGAAGAATGGACCTTGCTTTTTAAACAGGTCTTCCGCTTTACCGGAGGCGAAATCGTGAATGAATTCCTGATGAGCACCGGTTACCTGCCCGGGGCGCATGAAGCCAGTTGTCCCGTTTACAAAAAAGTACTGCGCGCGAAAGCGGCATGGACAAAAAAGAAATAACGATTTCCCCCGCCGTAAATTTGGAAATGCAAACGCCCGTCCTACCGGTTAAGACAGCACAGCAATGGCTGTATTTTTTTATCGGCCTGGCCGTGCTGGTCAATTTCAGCGGGCTTTTCGTGCCCCTGATGGATCCCGACGCGGGCGTCTATGCCTCCGTCACCAAAAACATGGTGCTCAACCACGACTATGTGAACCTGACTTTCCAGGACAAGGACTGGCTTGACAAGCCCCATTTTCCATTTTGGGTTACCGCCATTTTTTTTAAGCTGTTCGGGCTACACGACTGGTCTTACAAACTGCCCGGGATTCTATTTGTGATGATGGGCGCTTTTTACACTTATCTTTTTGCCAAACAGCATTACAATAAAACCGTCGCCTGCTGGGCCGTTTTTATTTTACTCACGGCCGAACATATCCTGATCTCCAACAATGATGTGCGGGCCGAACCCTTCCTGACCGGCCTGGTCATCGCCTCGGTTTATCATTTCTCCAAAGCGCTGGGAAAAAATTTTGCCTGGCACCTCGCGGCCGCCTGTTTTTTTGCCGCCTGCGCCCTGATGACAAAGGGATTGTTCACGCTAATCCCGATCGGTGCTGCGGTGGCCGGCGCATTACTGATCAACCGGAACTGGAAACAGGTCTTTCACTGGAAATGGATACTGGCGCTGGCGCTGATGGCCATTTTTATTTTCCCGGAATTATATTGCCTCTGGCGGCAATTCGACACGCATCCCGAAAAAAACATATTTAATAAAACAAATGTCTCGGGGATCCGCTTTTTTTTATGGGACAGCCAGTTCGGGCGCTTTATGAACACGGGGCCCATTAAAGGAAAAGGGGACCCGTTTTTTTTCTGGCATACCCTGCTCTGGGCCTTTCTTCCCTGGGCCTTTATCATGTACGCGGCCCTTTTCCTGAAAATCAGGGATGGCGTTAAAAAGCTCAGCGGGGAATTTAATGAATGGTTTACCCTGTCGGGAAGCCTGTTTACCCTGCTTGTTTTTTCCCTGTCGCGGTTCCAGCTTCCTTATTATACCAATATTATTTTCCCGATGCTGGCGGTGCTGAGTGCAAAGCTCGTTGCGCAGTGGATACAACAGGGAAACAAATGGTTTGCCAATATTCAAACCGGTATCGCATTCCTCGTTCCGGCGCTGGCGATCGCGCTCGGTTTTTTTTACCGGCCCGCGCTCCCGTCCCTGTTTTTAATCATTGTACCGGTCCTGCTGCTTTTGCTGCTGATTGTATTGCCCCGACTTGCAAAAGGAGAAAGAGCCGCCCTTCCTTATTTCCGTTCGGGACTGGCGGTGCTGGCCGTGGCCGTTTTCCTGAACCTTGTTTTTTATCCCGACCTGCTGAAATACCAGTCGGGTAACGAGGTTGCCTGTTATATCAATAAAAACTTTCCCGGAACGCCGGTGGCCCGCATGGGTATTTATATGCCTTCGGGGGAATTTTACCTGAAACAACACATGACGCGAACGGACAGCGCCGCGATCGCCCGCGGGGAGTATCAAAAAGGGTCTTTGTTGTTTATTACCGGTGATGAGTTAAAACAACTGGAATCGGCGCCAATCAAAATGGAAATCGTAAAAACCTACCGCGATTTTCATATCACCATGCTCAGCCTGAAATTCCTGAACCCCGCGAAAAGGGAAAAAGAATTGTCGGCCCGTTACCTCGTCCGCCTGCCGTAACGTTTCACGCGATCTGCTGACCTGATAAAAACTTTTCCATTTTTTCAAATACCATGGGTACGGGAATGCCGGTGATACAGGGTCGTGTTACGCAGCTGGTCTTGCGGTGGTTGGCCGCGCTAACACAGGGCGAACAGGGGAGACCGAGGTAAAAAGGCTCTGCGTTGCCCAGGGGCAGGTAGAGCGCCGGGGTTTCCGGTCCGAATAATACAAATACTTTCAGGGGAGTAACCGCCGCGAAATGTGCGGGACCGGAATCATTGGTCAGCATGCAGGCGCTGACAGAATAGAGCGGCACCAGTTCATCAAAAGAAAAATACCCGGCCGAATTGATACAGCGCTTGTCGTTTATCTGGTCTGCCACCGCCTGTACATATTCTTTTTCGGCCGGCGCGCCGGTCAGGATGATGATGATGTGTTGAAACCTTTTTAATAATTGCCTCCCGGTTTCGGCAAAATTTTCAGGCGGCCAGCGGCGCTGGGGCAGCATGTCCGAGGCGTTCGCGTTCAGCAACACCAGCGCTTCCTCTTTCCAGTCGGGGCAAATTTGCCGGATCTTGTTTTTAATATTCAACAGGCTGTCTTTGGTGACTTCCGCTTTCGCCAGCGCCAGCTCCCCGGGTGAGACGGGCACGGTGGCATACGCGTTGTCAAAGAGCCCGAGCGCCTTATTGACCAGTGACATAAAATTGACCGCAACGTGTACATGCGGATTATAACGAACCTTGCGGTTGACCAGGTTACCGCGATAGAGGCCTTCGTCGTGCAGGCTGCTGAAGCCAACCCTGGATCGCGCGCCACTGAACAAACTGAGGATCGCCGTAAACCGGGAAAACAATTCAAGGTCGATCACGGTGCTGATCTTTTTCCGGCGGCACCAGATCATAAAGCGGAAGATATCGGCCGTCAGTCCGAAAAAATTATCCGCGTTCATCTTAAATATATTCGCGGGCGGGATCGTGCGGAGGATCTCCAGGCTTTTGTAATTCTTCCTGAAAATCACAAAATAGAGTTCATTATCCCCGGCCTGCTGCAGTTTACGCATAGCGGGATCGGCGATGATCGCGCTCCCCATCTCCGACAATTCGATAAAAAGCGTTCTTTTGGTGTCGGGCTTTTTTTGTTTCGCGCCCCGAACCAAATCGGATATCCGGCAAAAGGGGCTGAGCAGCGCGCAAAGCGGAACGCCAAACCAACGGTCAATAAATCGCATTGTATTTACAGTCATACCTTGTTTTTTCCGGAAACGGCGTAAAAATAGCGCAAATAGCCGTTGGGGGTGCCGGCCACACCTATTATCATTTGTTCATTCTACTTTTGAGGTTAATCTATCAGGCCTGCGGGCATCAACCTTGACAAACATCAGGAAAATAGTCGTCATCGGCCCCGAAAGCACGGGTAAGAGCACGCTCTGCGAACAGCTCGCCGGACATTATGATACGCTGTGGTGTCCCGAATACGCCCGCGAATACCTGCTTACGCACGGCATCGATTATTCCTTCGAAGACCTGCTCGCTATTGCCAAAGGCCAGCTTGAACTGGAAGACGGGTTCGTTATGCAAATGCAACACAGCTTCCGTTCAAGGGGCTCTTCGGAAAAAAATGCCATTGATGGCGACGGGGCCCATCCGCAACGGGCAACCGGCCACCCGCTTCTTTTTATCGACACCGACATGTACGTCATGAAAGTCTGGTGCGAGTTTGTCTTTGAAAAATGCCACCGCTTTATCCTGGAACAGATCGTGGAAAGAAAATATGACCTCTACCTGCTCTGTCATACTGACCTGCCCTGGGTAAAAGATGAATTACGCGAATACCCCGACCCGCTTACCCGGCAAAAATTATTCTTGATGTACAGGGATCTGCTGGTTAACCAGTCCGTGCCCTGGGTTGGTATCAGCGGCGATTACCGGGAACGCCTCAGGCAGGCCGTCGCCGCGGTGGATGGACTCCTGCTGAATAGTTGATACTTTCGCTGGCAGGTATGAATGCATTCGCAGCCAAAAATCACCGCCTGCTTTTTTACGGCTTCTGGCTGTTCCTCGGACTGATGCAATCGGGCCTGACGGAACTGCAGGATGATGAAGCGTATTACTGGGTGTTTTCAAAATTTCCGGACTGGGGATATTTCGACCACCCGCCGATGATCGCCCTGCTGGTAAAAATGGGGACGGCCCTACTGCCGGGTGAACTGGGGGTAAGGCTGTTTCCCCTGCTGCTGAACCTGTTTTCGCTCCTGCTGATCGAAAAGCTGACCGGCAAAAAAAATCCCTTCCTGTTTTATGGTATCGCGCTCTCCCTGGCCGTTCTGCAGCTGGGCGGATTTATGGCGGTGCCGGATACGCCGCTGATCTTTTTCACCGCCCTCTTTTTTCTTTCTTACAAATATTTTCTTTCGCGCCCATCCCTGTTCACCACGATACTCCTTGCCCTTTCGATGGCCCTGCTCTTTTACACCAAGTACCAGGCCCTGCTGGTGGTGGGGTGCACGCTGTTGTCGAACCCGGTATTGTTCACAAAATTTCGCTTATACATTGCCGGTATGATCGCGCTGCTGCTTTTTTCGCCGCACCTCTACTGGCAATGGCAGCATCATTGGGTGAGTTTCCGGTATCATTTGTTTGAAAGTAATATTGGTCCCTATCAATTTTCCCATACAACCGCCTACCTGGGCGGACAATTATTACTGGCGGGACCGCTGGCCGGTATCATCCTGCTCCCGGCGGCTTTATTATATAAACCGGTGAACCCGGTGGAAAGAGGCCTGAAATGGACCCTGGCCGGGATCTATCTTTTCTTTTTGCTGAGCTCTTTCCGCGGGGAAGTGGAGGCCAACTGGACTAGCCCCGCCCTTGTTCCGCTGATAGTACTCAGTCATCAATACCTGTCTGCGAAGCCGGGCTGGTCGCGGTGGCTGTTTCGCCTGCTCCCGGTTACGCTACTGCTGGTGCTGTTAGCGCGGATCGCGATGATCGAAGATTTTCTTCCGCTCGCCGCCGTAAAAAAAAGATTCCATGCCTGGAAAGAGTGGCCCGCGGAAATGAAAAAAAGAACCGGGGGTCTGCCCGTAGTATTCAGTAACAGTTACCAGCGCGCATCGAAATACTGGTTTTACAGCGGGCAGGTAACTTATTCACAAAACAATGTGCGGGACCACCGCAATAATTATAATTTCTGGCCGGTAGAGGATGAATTGCTGGGCAAACCTGTTTATTTAATGGACATCTACGGACTGGATCGCTTCAGCGATTCGCTGCAAACGCCGATCGGTACTATCGGTTATCGTTATGATCCGGCTTTTATTTCTTTCGCGAAAATTGAATTTATACCCCGTCATCGTATATATGAGGTGAAGGAAAACGCTTCTTTTTACCTGGAAGGGCGGACAAAGATGGGCGAAAATTACCGCGATTATATACTCGGGCATCCGTCAGTGTCCGCGAAAATCAAACTGGTTATTTTCCGCGGCAAAAAAATCGTGCGCGAGATCCCGCTACCGGTTTCCCTTCCGGATATTACCGGGAAAGATTTTGGCATGAATATCCGCCCGGATCTGCCGCCGGGAAATTATTATTTCCGGTTTTCCGTAGAAACCCCCGGTTACAACCCCACCCATAACAGCGAAAAGACCGGTTTGCGGATACATTAATATCATCAGGGAGGCGGCAATCCCGTCACCCGCTGAATATCGGGATCGGTATGCAGGTTGTCCATCTGCCGCTGGATGGCCGCGGCGCGCGCCGCCACATAGGCGGACAGCGGTTTTACCTTATAGCGTTTGGGACTGGGCAGGCAGGCCGCGATCATCGACGCCTCCTGTTTGGAAAGATATTTCGCGGGCTTGTTGAAATAAGATTGTGAAGCGGCTTCAATTCCAAATATCCCGTCGCCCGTTTCGATCACGTTCAGGTACACTTCGAGTATCCGTTTCTTACCCCATACCAATTCGATCATGAACGTAAAATATACTTCCAGTCCCTTGCGCAGCCAGCTGCGTCCCTGCCACAGAAAAACATTTTTCGCCACCTGCTGGCTGATCGTGCTGCCGCCGCGGATCCTCCCCGGTTTTTTCTTATTGTAGGCCATCGCTTTTTTGATGCTTTTCCAGTCGAACCCGTGGTGATCCGGGAACAACTGGTCTTCAGCGGCGATCACGGCCAGTCCCGCCTGCGGGGAAATATTACGCCGGCTTACATAATCCCTTTTCAAACCATGCCCGCTTACCCAGCTCACCAATTGCGTGATCGTGATCGGAGGGTTGATCCATTTGAGCAGGACGATATAGGCCAGCTGCAGGATAAAAAGCCAGAGAAAGATCCGCTTGCTCCATTTCCAGAGCGAACGGAGGAAGGGCCGGAACCTGTTTGTATTTTTTTCAGAGTCGTTTGCCATAGATAAGCAATCCCCAGATCAGCGCGATGCCAAAGACAATCAGCAGCAGCCCGTTGATCCGGTTCAGGATATGCACATTGTGCGGGGTCAGCCGGTTGCGGATCTTCCCGGCGAGGAATACTTTGAGAATATCGGTCCCCAGCATCCAGGTCAGGCAGGTAACGAAAATGACGATCCTTTCCTGCACGGTATGCAGGATGACGGCTGTAGACGCGTAGATCCAGAAAATAAAGACAGAAGGATTGAGCGTGTTCATGAAATAACCCGATAAAAAAATCTTCGCGTAATCCCGTTTACGGAATTTAAACACCTGCTTACCCTCTTCGTTAACTTTTACTTTTTTGAAAAAAAGAAAATAGACCCCGGTTGATACCAGGAAAATGCAGCCCGCTATGCCCACTTCCGTTTTATAGGCTTTCAGGCTGTTGAACAGTTCGGTGAAAATATTGCTGATCAGCACCAGCGTGATGTCGCTCGCCGATACGCCGAACACAAAAGTGAGTCCGCCCTTGTGCCCGTTGTTCAGGCTTTGCTTGACGATGGAAAAAAGGACCGGCCCGACAGAGATGCTCAGCAGTAAACCAAATGTCAGTCCTTTGATGATGGCTTCAATCATTCCGGTATGCGGCTAAAAGTAAAAAACTGGTTTGAATTAAGGAGCGGGCCCGCGGTTTTTACAGGCTCCCGGTTTGCAGGAACCGGTTCCAGTCTTCAAGCATTTTTCCCTTCATCACCCGCGGGAATTTATGCTGGCTCCCCAGTTTACCTTTCAGCTCCATAAATTTCATGAATTTTTCTTCGGGCAGCACTTCCAGGAAAACGGCTTTCAGCGCGCTGTCTCTTTCCGTGGCGTAATCGTCGTTGAGCGCCCGCAGGTTTTCATCGATGCGTTTCCGCAGCAGCTCCGCATCCACTTTGTCGTTGGTGGCCACATACCAGCGGTGGGCGAAAAGGTTTTCAAACGGGAACCCCACTACCGTGTATTCGGGTATGCAGATATTAAATTCCTCGCTCACCATTTCAATCGCCTTGTTCATGTTCTCCACGCTTAGGTGTTCGCCGGTCAGGCTCAGGAAATGTTTGATGCGGCCGGTGATGACCACTTCGCTTTTTTCGATGTCGGCGAATTTGATCGTGTCCCCGATCAGGTAGCGCCAGGCCCCGGCATTGGTGCTCATCAGCAGGGCATATTCTTTTCCCGGTTCCACTTCATGAATCATCTTTGCCTCGGGGTGGGCCGCGATATTGCCGTCGTGATCAAAATTCTTTTCATCAAACGGCACGAACTCGAAAAAGATATTGTTGTTCAGGATGAGCTGCATTCCTTTGGCCTGTTCGCGCGATTTATACCCGATAAAGCCCTCGCTCGATAAATAATTTTCGATATACACGATCGGTTTGCCCAGCAGTTTTTCAAATCCCTTTTTATAGGGCTCGAACGCGACGCCGCCGTGTACGAAAAAGCTGAAATTGGACCAGATCTCGTGAATGTTCTTCACCTTGTAATGCTCGATCACCATTTCCATGCACATCTGGCACCAGGCCGGCACCCCTACGATATAGCCGATATCCCATTCGCGCGCGTGCTCGACAATCTCGTTCAGTTTCTGGTTCCAGTCCTGTATCGCGGCGATCCGCCCGCCCGGCTTGTAAAATGTCTGGAACCAGAACGGTCTTTTTTTGGCAAGGATACCGCTGAGATCGCCGGCAAACCAGCCCGCTTTTCCTTTCTTCAGGTCCGTGGCGCCGCCCAGCATCAGGAAACCCTTGGTCATGGCCCGCTTATTGGCTTCTTCATACCGCATCAGGCTGAAGAGCTGGCGGATATAATTGACGGTGTTGCTGCGCAGCAAATCGCGGGTAACGGGAATATATTTACTGGCCGATTCGGATGTTCCCGAACTCAGCGCGTAATATTTGATCTTGCCCGGCCAGGCTACATCGGGCACCCCGTCGAGGGTTTTCTTCCACCACTCTTCGTAAATTTTATTGTAATCATGCACGGGCACCAGCTCCTGGAAACGTTTCGCGGGAGAGCGGTTCAGCAAGGCGTCATCAAAGTGATAGTGCTGGCCGAATTCGGTGAAACGCGCTTTTTTCAGCAGCTTTTTCAGCACGCGGAGTTGCTGGTGCATGGGATCATTGGGTGGAATCCGCAACGCAGCGGCGATGGCCCGGGGAAGTTTAATATCAATGATGGTTGCCATGCGGGCTAAAGCTGGGTTTAAAGATACACAATGATACCATGGAAATGGCGGCGAATATAGCTTTGTATCAGCGATTAACCGCCCAGGCTACGGTAGTTTTTCCATATCAGCCGCAGGTCGCCCAGCGGATCATAGTCGCGCGCATACCAGTAGTCAACCCGGCTCAGGCTTTCGGGCGGCAGGGGCTGCCTTGCGGAAACGGGAAGACCGTTGCAGCCGATCACGCCGGGTCGCAGTGGCGGCAGGTTTTTTTCCTGCGTGGCGTAACCCACCCAGGTCCGCGATGCCAGCAACACCGAAAAACAATTGCCCAAAAATGAAAATGGTTTCTTCACGATAAAAAACTGCAGGGGAAACAGGCAAAGCGCCAGCAGCGCCACGCTCAGGTCAACCAGCCGCTTGAGCCGGCGGTTGTAGGGATTGGACAACCGGTAACCGTTCTCTTTCGACACCGATTCACCGGAAAGATCCTTGGAATGGCTGCCTACGATGCTCTGGCTGCCGGATGCGTGTATCTTGAAAACGGTCCCGCGCGGTAGTTGCTGCAGGCGGTTGATGATATCGCCGAAAGAGCGCGCCCCTTCGCAGCATATAAGCTCACGGTAAGGAATAACCGAAGATTGGCCGGCCAGGTCGTCCCAGTAACCGAATGCGTTCGTTTCCTGACGGTCCATCGCTATGCGCCCCAGCAGCCGGGGATGCAGCCCCGCCTCTTCGAGGAGCCGTACGGTGGCGGCATATTCTTCCGCCGTGCCGGCGATCACGGTATTGTATTGCTCTTCCTTCTCGCGGCGGCTGCTCAGTACGCGGGTGCCGACCAGCAACCCGCGCAGACCCGCGATCAGCACAAAAGCCAGCAAAGCCCCGAAGAGGATGATCGCGCGGGAAAAACGGTATTGTTCCGGCAACAGGGAATAACCCGCGAGCAATACAATGGTGGCGATCAGCGTTGAGCGCGCCAGCCGGGTGCCTTTATACCAGCGGTCATACAATCCCGCATAATAAGCCGTGAGCAGGTATACCGCCGTAAAAGCGGGAAAAGCGATCCACAATAACCTGCTTTCATAATGGATTCCGGGCTTGACATACGCACTCCATATATTCTTGACCAGCCAGAAGGAGAAAAGGATCAGCCCCGCATCGATCAGCGGCAGTCCCGCCCGCCTGATAAAATGCGCGATAGCGGTGAGCGCCGCCCTGAACCAGATGGCCACATGCACGAGAAACTGGAAGAGTCCCGCCCGGCTTCCGCCGTAATGTTTACGGACAAAAATGCTCATCGCAGTATAGAACATCCGCACATAGTTCATCGTGCCCTTGCGGGTGCTTTCGCCTTTAAAATGGATGATGCTGGTTTCGGCAAAATAATAATTCCTGTATCCCGCCCGCTGGATGCGGTAACTGAGGTCCACATCTTCGCCGTACATGAAAAACGATTCGTCAAACCCGCCTGTTTTTTCCAGTACGGCGCGTTTAATCATCATAAACGCCCCGGCCAGCACATCAATGACATTGTTGTCTTTTTCACCGAGGTGACCAAGGTGATAGCGTGAAAATGTTTTGGAACGGGGAAAGAGCCTCGACAAACCGGATAATTTATACAGGGAGGTGGCGGGTGAAGGAAAAGCCCTTTTTGATTCTTTCAGGAACCGGCCGCTTCCATCGATCATCCGCACCCCCAGGGCTCCGGCATCGGGATGCGATTCAAGGAAGCCGATGCATTTCCCGAAACAATCTTCGGGAACGATCGTATCGGGGTTCAGGAATAGCACAAATTTTCCCGAAGACTGCGCCAGGCCCTGGTTGCAGGCTTTGGCGAATCCGTAGTTTTCACTGTTGGCGGTAAAGCGTACGCGGGGAAAGCGCGGAACCAGGTATTCGAGACTCTTGTCTGAAGAGTGGTTGTCGATCACGATCATCTCCGCTTCCAGTCCCCCGATCGCTTTTTGCACGGAACAGAGGCACTGTTCCAGGAAGTGTTTTACGTTATAATTGACTATGATGACCGATAAATCCATGATTACCCGCGTCAAATCTAAAATCTAAAATCTGCAATCTAAAATCGGGTTTTTATCTTTGGACATGCTTACTGCCGCTTTGATCGAAGCCGCCCATGCCGGCGCCGCCGAAATTCTCCGCTACTTCAACGGCGATTTCAAGATCAGCAACAAGGAGGGCGTTAACAACCTGGTTACCGAAGCCGATCATGCCGCGGAAAAAGCGATCATGGACTGTATCCGCCGTCATTATCCCGATCATCATATCTTAAGCGAAGAAACGGGTGAGATCGTGCAGGATTCGAATTACAAATGGATCATCGACCCGATCGACGGAACCGTGAACTTCGCACACGGGATCCCGCTGAATTGCGTGTCCATCGCGATCGAACAGGCCGGCACCATCATCCTCGGAGCCGTTTACAACCCGCACCTGCATGAATTTTATTTCGCGGAAAAGGGGAAGGGCGCCAGGCTGAACGACAAACCGATAGCCGTCAGCAAACAAACACAGACGGCCAAAGCCTGCCTGGTTACCGGTTTTCCCTATACCTATATCAACATGCCCAACGGGCCGCTGGAAATATTTGAACGATTCATCCGCAGGGGAGTGCCGGTACGCCGGCTGGGTTCGGCCGCCATCGATCTTTGCTGGGTGGCCGCGGGCCGTTTCGACGGGTTTTATGAACACAAACTGGAACCATGGGACAGCGCCGCCGGCTACCTGATCGTGGAAGAAGCCGGCGGGAAAGTGACCGACCTGGCCGGGAACCCGTTTTCAATTTACCAGCATAAGGTGCTGGCGACAAACGGGCTGATCCATGAAGAAATGATAAACGTAATAAATGGTACAAAAGCGCTTTGATCAGCGGTAATACAAACACAGCGGCGAGCTGAGCTGTACGAACCTCCTGATCGGCATTTTAACCATTAAACTTTTTTTTATGAACGCAGAAGAAATCCTACTTCGTACACCTAACATCGTGCATGATTATGCGTGAACAAAGAACTGAAATATCCTCGCTCGGCGAATTTGGTTTAATCGAACACCTGACCAAAAATATTGAGCTGCAAAACGCCTCTTCGGTGTTGGGGGTGGGCGACGACGCTGCCGTGATCGATCATTTCGGCAAGCAAACCGTAATCACGACCGACCTGCTGGTGGAGGGAATCCATTTTGACCTGGTCTATACGCCGCTCCGGCATCTCGGCTACAAAAGCGTTATCGTCAACCTCAGCGATATCTACGCGATGAACGCTGTGCCGACGCAGATCGTCCTCAGCCTTGGTATCAGCAACCGGTTCAGCCTGGAAGCGCTGGATGAATTTTATGAAGGCGTTTATGCCGCCTGTTCCAAATACGGGGTTGATCTCGTGGGCGGCGACACCACTTCTTCGCAAAAGGGGTTTATTATTTCAATCACCGCTATCGGGGAAGTCGCGCCGGGGAAATTTGTAAAAAGAAGCACGGCGCAGAAAGGGGACCTGCTTTGCGTGAGCGGCGATCTTGGCGCGGCCTATATAGGTTTGCTTTTCCTCGAAAGAGAGAAAAAGATCTTCCTGGAAAGCCCGGGCGTACAGCCCGATCTCGAAGGCGAATCCTACGTAATCGGCCGCCTCCTCAAGCCCGAAGCGAGAAAGGACATCATTGAATTTTTTGCCAAAGAAAATATCATGCCCACCGCCATGATGGATATCAGCGACGGCTTGAGTTCGGAGATTCTGCATATCTGCAAAGAAAGCAATGTGGGTTGCGTTTTATACGAAGAAAAGATACCGGTGGCGGAAGACATGAAGAAAGCGGCTTTTAAATTTGAGATCGACCCTACCGCCTGCGCGCTCAGCGGCGGCGAAGATTATGAACTCCTGTTCACGATTGCGCAAAACGATTATGATAAACTGGTGCTGAACGAGCAGATCAGCGTCATCGGGTATATCACGGATCCGGATGCCGGCGCCCAAATCATCACCAGGGGAGGAAGCAAATACCCGGTCACCGCCCAGGGCTGGAATCACCTGAGCCCCGGTCATCACTGATGCACGCCGCCACCGGTACAATCCGGGAATTTCGCCGTATTTTGTTGTTCTTTGTCCCCAATGATGAAAACATTGTTTTTTGCGGGTTTCGGTGCGCTTTTTCTCACCGGCTGCGTGGCCGGAAAATCTTCATTCTCACCCGCGAAAAAATATTCTCCCGAACAGCTGCAGAAGGATTTTTCCGTTTACCGGGAAGTACTGGAAGAACATCATCCCGGCCTGTACTGGTATATGCCCAAAGACAGCATGGATTATTATTTTAACCGGGGAAAAGCGCAACTGAACGATTCGCTCACCGAGCCCCAGTTCCGGAAAGTGCTGAATTATGTAACGGCAAAGATCAGTTGCGGACATACATCGGTGCGGCCTTCCAAAGCCTGGAGCAAATACAGCGATACGGCGAGGTTGGGGAAAATTTTCCCGCTGAGCGTAAAAGTGTGGGATGCGGCCATGGTGGTAACGGCCAATTTAAACCGGCGCGATACTATTCTGAAGCGGGGGACGGTCATCACCGCCATCAACGGCCGGTCAAAGGAGTCCATCGTCGACACCTTATTTGAATACATCGGCACCGACGGGTATAACAGGACCAATAAATTCCAAACCCTCAGCAACCGCGGGTTCTTTGGTTCGCTCTATACTTCGCTATTCGGCTTGTCGGAAAAATACAATATTGAATACCTTGATCATGCCGGGCAAAGAAAAACCGTAACGATCCCGGTGTACAACCCGGCTACCGATACGATCGGCCGCGCCGGCACCCGCCCCTTCCGGCCCGCCGAAAGAATATCAAAGAAAAAACAACGGGAACTGCGGCTGAATTCGATACGCCTCCTCAAGATCGATACGGCCAACCGCACGGCGATGATGGACCTGGCCTCCTTTGGGCGGGGATACGGGTTGAAAAGATTTTTCCGCAATTCCTTCAGCGCCCTGCGTGAAAACGGGATTGGTCACCTGATCATTGACGTGCGCAGCAATGGCGGCGGGAGCGTGACCAATTCCACGCTGGCGACGCGCTATATCGCCGACCGCCGGTTCAAAATCGCCGATTCGCTCTATGCCGTGCGAAAAAGCGGTCATTACGACCGGCTGATCCAAAACCACTTCTGGTACCGGCTCTTTATCACCATATTCACCAAAAAGCGAAAGGACGGAAATTATCATTTCGGGTATTTCGAACGGCATTATTTCCGGCCGAAGAAAACAAATCATTATAACGGTAAGGTATACCTGCTTACCGGCGGTAATTCTTTTTCGGCCACCACGCTGTTTACCGAAGCCCTCATCAAACAAGAGAATGTAACCGTGGTAGGCGAAGAGACCGGGGGCGGGGCTTACGGCAATTCGGCCTGGCTGATCCCGGATGTCACCCTGCCCGAAACCGGGGTCCGGTTCCGCCTGCCCCTGTTCCGGCTGGTGATCGATCATACGGTGCCCAGGATCGGCCGCGGGGTGCAGCCCGAAGTGGAATCTTTCCCCACGATCGAGGCCGTGCGGAAAAATATTGATTATAAACTGGAAAAAGCGATGGAGCTGATCAGGAAGGATAAGAGCAGGTAGATAAAAGATAGCGTTGCTTTAACGCGGAACAGCCTTATGGTTTCCTGTTGTTAAGGTTCAGAAGATAAAAGATAAAAATTTTTTATAGCATAAGCTTCCTTTCCTGATATTGTTTGTTAGAAGGCTATCTTTTATCTATTCACTTTTAGTTTTTATCTGAAACCCGTCTGCGTCTTTCCAGAACGGGAATTTCTCCCTGATGCTTTCGAGATGCGCTTTGTCCAGCGCCATGGTAAACACATCTTCTTCTTCCTTTTTCGTGTATAAGATTTCGCCGAGCGGGTCAACGATCATGCTCTCGCCGCTGTAGTGGATGCCGTTGCCGTCGTCGCCCACGCGGTTTACGCCCACCACGTAACACTGGTTTTCGATGGCCCTTGCCTGCAACAGGGTTTTCCAGGCCCGTATCCTGCGCTCGGGCCAGTTGGCCACGTAGATCAGCAGGTCGTACTCCGGACTGCCCGCCTGGTTTTGCTGCCTTGCCCAAACGGGAAAACGCAGGTCATAACATACCAGTAAATTTATTTTCCAGCCCTTTACCGAAGTGATCAGTCTTTTTGTTCCGGCGGTATACTGTTCATCCTCTCCCGCAAAGGCAAAGCGGTGACGTTTGTCGTAAACGCCGTACTGGCCGTTGGGCAGCATCCAGATCAACCGGTTATAATACCGCGTTCCCCTTTTATCCTCTTCGCCGATAATAACGCTGCCGGTCAGGATAATCTTTTTTTCGGCGGCAACCCGTTTCATCCATTGCAGGGTTTCGCCCTGCATGGTCTCGGCCAGTACTTGGGGCCGCATGCTGAAGCCGGTACTGAACATTTCGGGAAGGACCACGATCTCCGTTTTTTCCTTTATGCCGGATACTTTTTCTTCCAGCGCACGCAAATTGGCCTTTTTATCTTCCCAGTACAGCCCGGTTTGTATAATGGTGACGGAGAGCGATGGATTCATGATGATGCAAAGCAAGTTAAATCTGCCGGAATGCTGAAATCGGATCGGGGAAAGGGCCTGTATCGCCGGTCAATCCTCTTCCAGAATTACCCTGACCAGTTCGCTTTCAAAACCCCGGCCCAGCAGGTAGGCCATCGTTTTATTTTTTTTGACGGGAACCGTTTTCTTTCCCGGTGAGGCGGATTTTTCGGCGGCCAGCGATCGTATAACCTGCAGGTAGTCTTCTTCATCGATCTGTTTCAGGGCCTTCCGGATACAATAATCGCTCACGCCTCTTTGTTTCAGTTCAAATTTTATTTTCACGCGGCCCCAGCGTTTCACCCGCCACTTGCCGCCGGCAAAAGCGATGGCAAAACGTTCTTCGTTCAGGTAGTTTTCTTCGATCAGCGCAGCCGTGATCTCTTCCCGGTCATTTTTTCCGACCCCCAGGCTGTACAGTTTTTCCCGCACTTCACTGTGACAGCGCTCCTGGTAAGCACAATAATGCTTCAGTTTCTGCAGGGCTTGTTCTTTGGTAAGTTTTTTTACCGGGCCGGGTTGGCTGCGCATTTGTGTTGAATATGATTTTCGGATAATAAATGACTTTTCAACCCCTCTTATTCCTCCAGCCGGTCCGTGCACCCGTATTGCTGCTTGAGGAAATCATCATAGTAGTCCGCTTTCTGGAAAAGGTTCCGGAAGGACTCCGCGCCATTGTCCCGGGTCATGTCAAGATCGTACATGATGCAGCTCAGCACGATATTCTGTTTAACGCAGCTCAGCACCAGTCCGTTGGTCCGGAAATTTTCTTCCAGTAAAAATTTATACAGGGGTTTGATCTTTACGGCATCGGTGGGCATCTGGCAGAGGTAGGCGTCGCCGGCGATAAAATAATTTTCCGGGTTATAAATGACCTTGATTTTTGCCGATCCCTCCCGCACGCTCCAGATATTTACACCTTCACGGGCCAGCTTCACATCCTTGCCCAGGTCCTTCAGGATCTCTTCAATGGTTTTGGCCACGCCCACCGGTTCCGTTTCTTTCTCCGGCGCTTCAGGCAGCTTCACCTCGGTGCCGCAACTCGGGCAATATTTTTTGGAATCGATATTGGCGCTGGTTACCAGGAAATCGCAGCTGAAACAACGGGTCGTGGCCAGCCCGCGGTTGGGCAGGTATAGCTGCAGTGCTTCCCGTAAATAATTTACAGGCAGCGCGAAACCCAGGTTATCACCGCCCCGGATGATAAATGAATTCACGCCGATGATCTCCCCTTTCATGTTCACCAGCGGGCCGCCGCTGTTGCCGGGATTGATGGCTGCATCGATCTGGATATATTTTAACCCGTCGCGGATCCGGTCCACTTTCGAGATCACGCCCTGCGTGGCGGTATAATTTAACCCGTAGGGATGGCCGATGGCCACCACGGCGTCGCCGTCCTTCATTTCCTCGTAACGGCCCAGCCTGACGTCGGGAAGCTCGATGTTTTTCGGCACCTCGAGAAAAGCGAGGTCGTGTTTGCGGTCGGTGTACCAGACCCTCGATAATGCTTTGTCAAACGCTTTTCCAGCAATGGTCACTTCGGCGCTGTCGGACACGACGTGATCGTTGGTCACGATCAGGTCGAATTCCTTTACATAAAAGCCCGTACCCGTACCCCCCTGCGTGGCGATCTGGATGATGGCTCTCTGGTATTGTTCGATGATATGTTGCGGGTCCATTGGCGTTTTTTATTGCTCGGATCATTTCTGTTCCATGTTCAGCAGCTCCAGCTCCGTGGTGAACGACTGGTTGAAGTTCACCAGGTTGTCAAAACGGAGATTGGCTGTTCTGAATTCCATATTGGGATACTTGGTTTTCCAGCGGTCCTGGATTTCTTTTACGGCTTCGGTAATGGGGGCGGCGGCAAAAACATTTTTGACCCGGTCGTAATATGCGTTGCGGTAACCCAGTGCCGCAAAATATTCCGGGTAGTTCACCATCATGAAGAGATGATAGAGTTCGGTGATGGGCCGCGGCAGGCTGTAGGAATACTGGCAATAGGCGATCCCGTATTCGGCAATCTGGCAGGCGATGTTCGGGTAATTATTGTCGCGGTACCAGGCCAGGTTGTCGTTGGCTCCATGGATGGAATCGGAAATCGTTTTATAGACCTGCGGGGCCGTGATCGCGAAAGTATATTTCGACCGGAACAGGTGTTTGAATATTTCCTCCTTCGGTTTCTCTTTCAGTATGCTGAATGCTTCGGCCATGTCCCGGTTCTTTTCGGTTACCGGGCGATCGTCTTTTTTAAAATATATTCCGGCAATCGTTTCGATATCGTTCAGCAGTTTCCCTTCGGGGGCGATGAGGTAATCGATCCGGTAGGCCAGGGTGAGCAGCATATAAGCGATACCCCCCGAAAATTTATCGGCATCCAGACCGGCCATGGTATCGAGCACCTGCCGGATCCATTGCTGCAGGAAAGTATACTTCACTTCTTTCTCGGTATCGGGAATGGAAACAAGGTGTTCGTTGTCGGTGGTTTCGAGTACGGCAAAATCCTGAACCAGCAGGTCGTCCTGCTTGTCGGCCTTGGTGGCCAGTTCTTTCAGCCCGTAATAAAGTTTTCCGGGGCTGGCCGTTCTTGTATCGCTGTCAAACCGCATACATAACCTTTCGTTATCGAGGGCAAAACGGCTGTAGTAAAGATTAAAATTCATTTCCAGCAGCCGGCGCATTACGGGAACCGAAGGTTGCGGCATCCGGGCCAGCGTTACTTCGGCCTGCAGTTTTTCGGTATCAAAGCTTCCCCTGACGATCTTGGACCCCTGGTAAAAATGAAAGCGCCCTTCCGCGCCGTTACGTTCATAGGATACATTCTGGATCGAATCGTCGCGCAGGTATTCAAAGAACGCGTCGAAGCTTTCCACATACTTTTTTTCCTTGTAGGAATTGTCGGCATCGGTCCAGCGGTTAACCTTGGCCAGCGGTTTATTGTTGTCGGAATAACGTCCGAACTGGATCTGGGGGTCGGCGGCCGGACCCTCTTTTTTCTTTCCCTTTCCGAATAATCGGTCAAACATTTCCGGTAATTGAGGACAGGCAAGATACTAACAAACACAACAGGAACAAGCCCGTTTTGGCCGGTTCCGGCCCCCTTTTTAAAGTGTTGGCAGTACAGCAAAAATCAGTAGTTTCGCCACATTCAATCGATTGTATGAAGTTTATAGCCTCTTCTTCTTCTTTGCTGAAACAACTGCAGCATATCGCGGGCGTGATCAATGCCAACACCGTATTGCCCATCCTCGAGGATTTTTTATTTGAAGTGGAAAAGAACCGGCTGACCGTGGTGGCCACCGACCTGGAAACGGTGATGCGGGTGCAGCTCGATATCGAGGCCAAAGACAGCGGCAAGGTCTGTATCCCCGCCCGCATTCTGATGGATTCGCTGAAAAATATTCCCGATCAGCCGCTCACTTTCACCATCGATAAGAATTTCGGGATCGAGATCACCAGCGACAACGGGAAATACAAAGTAATGGGAGAGAATCCCGACAATTTTCCCAAGGAACCCGCGGCCGACGATACCACTTCGTTTACCATGACCGCATCGGCGCTGGTGACCGCCATCAATAAAACGATTTTTGCCACCAGCAACGACGACCTGCGTCCCGCGATGACGGGCGTTTTCTTCGAACTGGATAAAAAGAGCCTGCAATGCGTGGCGACCGACGCACACCGTCTCGTGCGGTATAAAAGAACGGACGTGAAATGTCCCAAATCGGATTCTTTCATCGTTCCCCGCAAACCGCTGAACCTGGTGAAGGCCGCCATTCCCGTTACCGATGAAGAGATCACCATCAGCTATAACAGCAACCACCTGTTTGTAAAACACGGCAGCACGCAGATGAGCTGCCGGCTGATCGACGCCCGTTTCCCGGATTACAAAGTGGTGATCCCGACCGAAAATCCCTACCAGCTCACCGTTAATAAAAACGATTTCCAGAGCGCGCTCCGTCGCGTCAGCGTTTTCAGCAACAAGAGCACCAACCAGGTGGCCCTGAGCATCAGCGGCAGCGAACTGCAGCTGGCGGCGCAGGATGTGGACTTCAGCTTTGAAGGAAACGAAAGAATGAAATGCCAGTATAACGGCGAAGACATGATGATCGCCTTTAACGCCAAATTCCTGATTGAAATGCTCAGCGCGGCCGACAGCGATGAAGTGAACATGGAATTGTCCACTCCCACCAAGGCCGGCATCATCAAGCCCGCCGAAAAAGACGAGCACGAAGACCTGCTGATGCTGGTGATGCCATTGATGCTGAACCAGTAAACCTGATAAATATTTACACCGGGATCTCCCTTCGCCGGCGGGAGATTTTTTTTGCCCGCTCCCGGTTCTGCCGGCGGATGATCCATTCGGCCACCAGCAGGTTACCCCCCCAGCCCAGCCAGGCTACTACCCGGTACACATCCATCGGCGGCAATACCACGCTGTTGGTGATGGCGTATTTCCAGGCACGTAATGTAATCGCCGACAGGGTCAGCGCGTAGCTCCTGATCATATACTGCCGGTGGGACCTGAAGTTTTTCTGCCGCGCTTTGACAAGGGCCATGACGGTAAAAAATATCCATAGCGATGCAAGAGATATGAATGCGACACGGGAAAACAAGCCGCCGTTGGCATAAAAACCCATGATCAGTCCCGCCGGGCCTGTGATCAGCAATACATCGGCGACATAGATATAGCCCATCGCCCGGTGCAGGCGCGGCCGGTGGCGCAATAATGATTTTGAAAATTGCGTAAACCCGGCAAACAATACCCACATGCTCGCGTAGACATGCACGAAAAATGCATTTCGCCAGAAATCAATACCGATATACTGCTGTTTGATGCGGAGGAACCCCACATCGGTGTTGTAGGGAATATAATTAATGGTGATCCGGGCCATCAGCCAGGTAAAAAAGGCCAGTGTCAGCAAAAGCCCCGCGTTCCAGGTGTTTGTGCGGCTGATTATTTATCTTAATTTTAGTTTAATAACCCCACCCGCAAATTTAACCTATTCAGTATGAGAAAATTTTTGAGCTTTTTACTCGCTGGCGCCCTCCTGCTGGCCTGTAACAACAAGAAGAGCCCCGAAAAAGAAGAAACGCCCGATAAAAAAGATACGGGGGCCGTAACCAATATCCCCGCTATCCCGCCGCCCAACCCGCTGGAGAAATTGCTGGGATCCTTTGTCGGCGCTTTCGGCGATAATAAGATCACCCTGCTGATCGTGAAAGTGGCCGGCGATTCAGTGGAGGGCCGTACCATCGTGGGTGGTAATGATCGTCCGTTCCTCGGCACTTTTACTGCAGGCGGCGGCGCCTATACCTTCCATGCCAAAGAGCCCGGAGATCATCCTGATGACGGCGTCTTTGATTTCACGATCCGCTCCGCCAGCCCGGATACGGTAACGGGGTCCTGGAAACCCAATAACCCCAAAAAGCCGGTGAAAGAATATTCGCTCAGCCGGAAAAAATTTGAATACCGCACCGATGTCGGCGATTGGCCCGAAGCCTCGCAGCGACTGCTGAAACCCGATGACGTGGAAAACCTTCCCAAACAGGAGCTGGAATTCATGCGCAATGAAATTTTTGCCCGCCACGGTTTTTGTTTTAAGAAAAAAAGCCTGCGCCAGCAATTCGAAATGACCGACTGGTATGTTCCCAACACGGTGGACATAAAAGGTTTTTTAACCGATATTGAAAAGCAAAACATCGCCCTGATCAAACGCTATGAAAAATACGCCGAAGATTACGGAGATGAATATGGCCGCTAAACGTTTGCCAAAATCAAGCTGAATGGAATTTGTTCCGGTAGCCGCATACGACAATTATGTTTCGGCCCATATTTCCCTGGGCCGGCTGGAGGAGGATGGGATCAGGTGCTGGCTGAAAGACGAGAATACGGTTACCATCGACCCTATCCTGACCAACGCGGTGGGCGGCATCAAGCTGATGGTTCCCCTGGCGCAGTTGGAACGGGCCGCAGGAATTTTGCGCGTACTGGCCAATGAGAACAGGGCCGCGCATCCCTGCCCGGCATGCGGCTCGCTGAATGTAGACTTTGTGTCCACGCCCCGCAAAGCCTCCAACTGGGCCAGCGCGCTCATTGGTTTTTTCATTACCAGCTACGCGATGCCGGTTGATAAAGTATTTCATTGCTTCGATTGCGGGCATGAATATGCGGCTGCGGAAACACCTGAAACCAAAAATGAGGGCTAAACAACCTAATCCTTTGTAACTTTTACCCTGAAAATTATCAGCGCCTATGTGGAACAGGATCATTGAGCATTTTCAAACGCTGGAACACCGTCCCCTTGAACGGCTGGCCATCCTCGCGGGCGGCCTGCTTATTTTCTGGATCATTGAAGGGGCTATCCCCCTGTTTTCCCTGCACTATAAAAAAAATAAACTCCGGCACGCCGGGGTCAATTTTGTGTTCACCGTCATCCACCTTATTATTCATACCCTGCTCGCGGTCCTGATCATCAAACTCTCCGACTGGTGTCTTGAAAACCGCTTCGGGCTGGTGTACTGGTTCCGCGCGAATATATTAATGACCGTCGTGATCGGTGTCCTGGCGCTGGATTTCAGCAGCTGGCTGGTGCACCTGATCATGCACAAGAACCGTTTTCTCTGGCGTTTTCATTTGGTGCATCATACCGACACCAGCGTGGATGTAACCACGGGACTGCGTCATCATCCCGGCGACAGCATCCTGCGGGGCCTCTTTTTTTTGCTGCTGATCTTTGTCTCCGGCGCCCCGGTTTACAGCGTGATGATCTACCAGACTATTTTAATCCTTGCTACCGCATTTACCCATTCCAATATCCGCCTGCCGCGCCAGGTGGACCGGGTCCTGAGCATCGTGCTGGTTTCGCCCAATATGCATAAGGTGCATCACCACTGGAAGCAACCCTTTACCGACAGCAACTACGGCGCCGTGTTTTCTATCTGGGACCGATTGCTGGGAACCTTTATGAAACTGGAGCCTAAAGACATTCATTACGGTCTCGACCGTTATTATCCCCCCGAAAAAGACGAGGACCTGCTGGCCCTGCTTAAAAAACCCTTTCAGAAACCCGACGCCTGATCATTTTCATCAACCAAAACCTGCAATATGAAAAAAATCCTGGCGGCCCTCCTTTTACTGGCCGCGACACAGTTAAACGCGCAAACCGGTATTTACTACGCGGCGGCAAAATCCGGATTAAGTATCTGCGATAAGGCAGACGTGAACGGAAAAGTGATTGACAAAATACCTTATGGCACCAAAATCACGGTGCTGCCCGATGACGGCGATCCCAAATCCATCAACACCGAGGGACTTTCCGGGTTCTGGCGCAAAGTGAAATACAATAACAAGACCGGCTATATCGTCGGCTCCTATCTTTTTTCCTGGCCCCCGCCCAAAGCCACGGTAAAAGATATGAAAGGATATATGGCACAGCTTACGCTTCCCTTTGGCGCAAAACTGAGCGTGAAAAGCGGAACGATGAATAATATCGAAGAAGGCGGCTGGGAAATTGTAAAGCAATTGTATAAGAACGGCGCAGAATGGCACCAGTTCCTCGGTTATGAATATGGTTCGAACACATGGTTCCTCCCCGGCTTTGATATGGAGCAGGGGTTTTTACTGCTGCGCCTGATCCCCGAATTCAAGGACGTGTTCGGTGAAAAGGATGTATTTCCCACCCAGGACAAAACGATCAAAAAGGGCGAGATCGAATACAGCATCAAAGTGGTGAAAGAAGACCTCGGCGGTCTGTCTCCCTTTATCAAAAAGATCTCCATCGAATGGGCCGACGGCGCCGTGTATTTATTTGAAATGTACCAGATCGACACCCAACTCGTGGTATTCCTCGGCGGCGGTGTGTAGCTTTGTTTTATGAAGACAGTCGCGATGATCCCGGCCCGTTACGGGGCCACCCGTTTTCCCGGCAAGCTCATGCAGTTGCTGGGCGGAAAACCCGTGATCCGCCACACCTACGAAGCCACGCTCGCTACGGGCCTGTTCGACGATGTGCTGGTGGTTACCGACAGCGAGATCATTTTTACCGAAATCACGGCCGCGGGCGGTCATGCGGTCATGAGCAAATATGAACACGAGAGCGGGAGCGACCGCATCGCGGAAGCCGCGGAGGAAATGGAAGCGGATATCATCGTAAACGTGCAGGGGGATACCCCCTTTGTAAAAAAAGAGCCGCTGCAAAAATTATTGCAGCAGTTTAATGACCCCGCGGTCCGCGTCGCATCGCTCATGCAGGCGCTGCAGGAGCGGGATGATATCATGGACCCCAATTTTGTGAAAGTGGTGGTCGATAAAAACATGAACGCGCTTTATTTCAGCCGCTCCCCGGTTCCTTACCCGCGTGACAAAAATTACCCGACGGTATATTATGAACATATCGGCGTCTACGCGTTCCGCAAACAGGCCCTGCTCGATTTCACCCGCTGGCCCCTGAGCCCGCTCGAGTCGGCCGAAAAAATCGAATGCCTGCGCTACCTCGAAAACGGCGTGCCCCTGCGCATGGTGGTGGTGGACTATATGGGCGTGGAGATCGATACCCCCGATGATCTTGAAAGAGCGTCTAAATTATTATAACCACAGATATACTGATTAAAACCGTCACAGGTTGCGCGAATACAGTCCCCCGTGTTAAATCCTCCTGTTTTTGTGTCATTCGT
>CAYNSL010000018.1:0-10548 GCA_964399755.1 uncultured Chitinophaga sp.
TAGGGTACGGATTAAAAACGGGCCAGGGTTTCTACCCAGGCCCTAACTTTTTTAGGGGGTATCCATCACCGTTAGTTGGAAGGTATTGCCAAAAAGTCATATCCCAGCCTGCTGAAATGCTCCAATACCCGGGGCAGGGCATATTCCAGACGGGGCCAGGCTTTCCCGCTGTCGTGAAAAACCACGATCGAACCCGGGCCGGTTTTCTTCAGCACCCGCTCCAGGCATTTTTCCTTCGACACCGATTCATCGAAATCTCCGCTCAGAATATCCCACATTATGATACTGTAATTGCCGAGTTGATGCGCCTGCGAGGATCTTAAACGACCGTAGGGCGGACGGAACAGTGTTGAATCAATCAGGCCAGCAGCCTGACGTATATTGGCGAGGTAGGTTTCATCCGGCGTTGTAAACCCGTTCAGGTGGTCGTACGTGTGATTGCCCGCCCGGTGGCCTTCGGCGATGATCCTTTTATACAGTTCCGGCCATTCCGAAACATTTTTCCCGATGCAGAAAAAACTGGCTTTGGCATCATATTTTTTCAGTTCATCAAGTACAAAGGGGGTAACCAGCGGATGCGGGCCGTCATCGAAACTGAGGTAGATCTTTTTTTCTTTCGTATCGATATGCCAGCGTCTGGAACTATATAACTTTTTTAGCCAGCCGGGCGTTTTTACAAAGTAGGACTTACCCCCCCCAAGCAGCCGAAGGATGAACGGGTTTCTATTGGCGGGCCGGATCAAACGGTTATCGGGTTCGCGCTGACTCATGCAATCAAAACTACGGTAAAATCGATTTGCCCTGCTGCAGGCGGTGTACGGCCGACTGTAGCCTGTCCACTATCTTTGCGCCCATGAGCAAACGCGTAAGGGTCCGTTTTGCACCCAGTCCCACGGGCGGGCTCCATCTCGGCGGAGTAAGGACGGTACTGTACAATTATTTATTCGCGAAAAAGCACGGCGGCGATTTCCTGGTCAGGATCGAGGATACCGACCAGCGCCGGTTTGTGCCCGGAGCCGAGGAATATATTTTTGACTGCCTCCGCTGGTGCGGACTGGAGCCCGATGAAAGCGTGCAACACGGGGGAAAGCACGGCCCCTACCGCCAGAGCGAAAGAAAGGAATCCTACCGCCGGTACGCCGAACAGCTGGTCAGGGATGGTTATGCCTATTACGCATTTGATACGCCCGAAGAACTGGAAAAGATGCGGCAGGATTTTAAAACCGATCATCATCCTTCACCCCAGTACGACCATCACGTACGGATGAAAATGCGGAATTCGCTTACCCTTGACCGTGAGGAAACGGAGCGGCTTCTAGCGGCGGGCACGCGGCACGTGATCCGTATCAAAATGCCCGGGAACGAAACCGTTTCCTTTACCGATATGATCCGGGGCGAGGTGCATTTCGACACCTCGCTGGTGGATGATAAAGTGCTGCTGAAAGCAGACGGCATGCCCACTTATCATCTTGCCGTGGTGGTGGACGACCGCCTGATGGAGATCTCGCATGCATTTCGGGGCGAGGAATGGCTGCCCTCCGCGCCTGTGCATATCCTTTTGTGGAAATACCTTTTCGGGTTGGAGCATATGCCGCAATGGGCGCATTTTCCCCTCATCCTGGGACCCAGCGGCAAACTGAGCAAGCGCGACGGCGCCAAATACGGGTTCCCGGTATTCGCGATGAACTGGACCGACCCGCAGACCGGGGAACGCACGGAAGGATTTAAGGAGAAAGGATTTTTACCCGAAGCTTTTATCAACCTGCTGGCCCTGCTGGGCTGGAACGACGGCACCGAGCAGGAAATATTCAGTAAAGAAGCGTTGATTGAAAAATTTTCGATGGACCGGGTGCACAGCGCCGGCGCTAAATTCGATTATGAAAAAGCGAAATGGTTCAACCACGAATGGATCAGGAGGTTAAAAACGGAAGACCTCCGGCCGCAGGTGAAAGCCCTGCTCGAAGAAGCGGGAATCCATGCAGCAGATACATCGCGGCTCGATGCCATCATTGAACTGGTAAAAGACCGCTGCGTGTTACTGCCCGATTTTGTACAGCAATCCGCTCTTTTCTTTACCACACCCCATGCCTGGGACAGTGAAGCGGTGAAACCGAAATGGAACGAAGACAAGAAAAATTTCTTTGAACAATACATTGCCCGGCTGGGAAGCGCCGGGGAATACAGCGCCGCCGCGCTCGAAGCTTTATTTAAGGAACTGGCCGCGGAAAAAAATATCAAGGCCGGGGAATTGCAGCTCCCGTTCCGTATCATGCTCGTCGGGGGAAAATTCGGTCCGCCGGTTTTCCAGATCGCCGAACTGCTCGGAAAAGAAGAAACCATCAAGCGTATCGAACGCGCTTTACATGAATTTTCCCGTTAAACCCGGAGCGCCCGGAAAAGTCTGAAAGAAGCTATGTATAAATTCCTCCCCCTGTCCGGCCTGTTGCTGATCCTCTCCTGCAGTAAAAAATCTTCAAACAATACGAATCCGCCCGCTACTGCCGACAGTGCGACCGTAACGGTGAACAACGGATACGGAAGCGGTAAATACAAGGCGGGGGACACCGTCCATATTTTCAGCGTAGCCTGTACAGACAACCAGTTATTTGATACCTGGAGCGGCGCCGATATTTCCCTGCTGAACGGGAAAGACGAATGGCATACCTGGTTCATCATGCCTGCCCGGAACCTGGCTTTTACCGGGAGTCTCAAAACCATTAACCCGGTTACGCTGAATTTCGAACTGATCCGCGGGCGCGACCGGTTAAAACCCGTGTATTATTATTTTCCCTCGGGGCACAAGGGATTTGTATTCCTCCTGCACGGTACGGGCGGAAATGCGCAGTCGGTGGTCAACAGTTATGAATTCAAACAACTCATCAAGGACCTGGTGACGGATAATTTCGGGGTGATCGTGACTGAATCGGAAGAATCCACCACGGGTATCGACGCCAATGGCGACGGAAAAATAAGATGGGCTCCCTACCCCGCGGATACGCTGACGAATGTGGACTATGTAAACATCCGCAATATCACCGATACCTTTTACAACCGCGGGGTCACCAGCCGTTCGAAATTCCGGTTCTCCATCGGTATGAGCAACGGCGGGGCTTATTCGGCGGCTCTTTCGGCCGTCTATAGCTATAAATCCGGAATCAGTTATTGCGCGCCGGGGGGAGCCCTCGTGGCGATGAATTCCGTCACGCCCCTGCAATTTTGCATGGCCCGCTTTGACAATAATGAAAATGTGGGGCCGCAGGGTAATGCCGACGCGCTGTCCAATTCGCAAACACTTATTGGCCGGGGTATCTGCAGCCGTTACCTCATCAAGGAACATTGCCCGCTTTACCCCGAGCGGTTTGCAAGAAGGGGCGATATCAGCCTGGCTAAATCCGCCGCGTTATTCAATGAACTAAAGAGTAAAGGTTACCTGGATATCAGGAATTATTTCACCGGGTTCAGCGATGTACTGGTGAATGCCTATACCGCCAATCCCGCTTCCTTTCCCGAACTAAACAGCCTGACCCTCCTGCAAAAATTATTCGTGGTCGAGCAAATTGACCTGTCGGTTTCCGACCACCAGATGTACAGTGATTATAACCGGGCCACGCTCCGTTTCCTGAATTTTCTCTGCCAGTAGATCGGAAGGAAAAAACGCGGCCTTCGTCAACCCTGCCGCTGTATCAATGCCATGACGGCTTCGAGGCGCTCCCGCCCCGTTTCGCCGATCATGAGCAGGTCCGTTTGCTCCAGCCGGAACAGCCCGCTGGTATTATCGGTTACATGACGCGCCGTGCGGATGCCCGGAATGGCGACGGATACCCCGTCACAACCCAGAACATAGCTGAGGGCCAGCTGTGTCTTGCTGCAATTGTATTTTTCACAAAGCGCCCAGACCGGCGCGAGGGCTTCGGCGGCCGCTGCCACCACTTCCCTTGTCAGCCGGTTCTTACGGTGATCATTATGCGCGAATTCGGCGCCCTGGTCGAATTTGCCGGTCAGCAGCCCGAATTGCAACGGCATCCTGGCAATGATCCCATAGCCGGCGGCGGCCGCTTCCTTCACCAACGGAAGCGCTTTCCGGTTCAGCAGGTTCAGTACCAGCTGGAAACCGTTTCCCAGCTTTTCCCGCATCAGGTATTCCGCTTCCGGCGCAGGATCGAAGGTATTCAGCGATAAACCCCAGTACCGGATCTTTCCCTGTTGCTGTAACAGGCGCAGGGCGTCCGTGCATTCTCCTGTTTGCAAATGGGTCAGGCGGGCCGTATGCAACTGGTAATAATCGATCTCGTTACGGCGGAGCCGGCGAAGGGATTGTTCGCAGGCGTTGATAAGGTAGTCGGCGGAATAATCGACGGTAAACCGGTTATCACGCGATACATTGCCTCCCTTGGTGGCGATGATGATATCTTTCCGGCCGCCAAGGGTCTTTCCCAGTAAATGTTCGGAATGCCCGAGCCCGTAAATATCCGCGGTATCAAAAAAATTAATTCCCGCATCGAGCGCGGCGTGAATGGCTTTCACGGAAACATCATCGTCGGCCCTGCCCCATCCGATCGCCGTTTCGCCGATCATGGCGCCGCCGCCGATGGCCCAGGCGCCAAAACCGATCTCGCTGACTGATAAATCCGTTTTACCGAATTTCCGGTATTGCATGCCACAATTTACGACCTTGGTCAAAGAAATGTATTTTTGAAGCGGGCCGGTTAAGGTAGAATTTTCCTGATACCGGGAAGGCGGGAAGACGGTAAGTAAAACTTTTACGGGCAAGGCAACACTGACGTTCCTTCCTCCCTGAAATAATAATCAACCTTTATCAGTTTTATGAAGAGACCAATCCGTGTTTTAGTCGCCAAAGTGGGACTCGATGGCCACGACCGCGGCGCAAAAGTGATCGCCACCGCCCTGCGCGACGCGGGCATGGAAGTGATCTATACCGGGCTGCGGCAAACTCCTGAAATGGTGGTGAACGCCGCCCTGCAGGAAGACGTGGACGCGATCGGCATCAGCATTCTTTCGGGGGCCCATATGACCGTTTTCCCCAGGCTGATCGGGCTGATGAAGGAAAAAGATATGGGCGATGTATTACTGACAGGCGGTGGCATCATTCCGGAAGACGATATGCGTAAACTGCATGAACTCGGCGTGGGGAAACTATTTCCGCCCGGTACGCCCACTGCCGAGATTTCGGAATATATCAGCGATTGGGTAAAAAATAACCGGGTTTTCTGATCCCCCGCTCATCAGGAGCGGGGAAAATCAAGCTCCCGCAACACTTCATCTTTTTTTCTTCTCGATACAAGGATATGACTCCCGTCGGTAAGCCAGAGCAATCCTTCCTTATCGAGGTGTTTCACGAATTTTTTATTGACAAGGTGTGATTTGTGCACCCGGATGAATTGATGTTCGGTGAGAATATCCTCGAATTCTTTCAGCGTGCGCGACACCAGCATGGGTTTCTGGGCCGCAAAATAAAAACGCGTGTAGTTGCTTTCACCTTCAAGCCGGATAATTTCTGAAGGCGGGAAAAAGAATACTCCCTCGGTAGTGGAAAGTGCCAGTTTAAACCCTGTCGGGTCTTTTTGGCGGAGGTTCCCGATCAGGTTATTCACGAGTAACTGCTGTTCGCCCGGGGGCGGGAATTTTTTCCTGATGATATGTTTATGTACGGCGTGCTGCAATTCCTGGATATCGATCGGCTTCAGCAGGTAATCCAGCGCGCTGAACCGGATGGCCTTGATCGCGTATTTATCATAGGCGGTGGTGAAGATGACGTCAAAATCGGCATGACCCGCCCGGTTCAGCAGGTCGAACCCGTTCATTCCGGGCATTTCGATATCCAGCATCAGGAGCTGGGGATGCCATTCCCCGATGATGCGGAGGGCTTCTTCGGGGTCATTGCAGGCGCGTATCTCTTTCTCGGCGTGAATGTATTTCCCGATCAGCAATTCAAGGATATTGCTGGCCGCCGGTTCATCATCCACGATCAGTATCCGGGTCATGATTCAGGATTGATAGTTTAAGGGTATTTGCAAAGTGATCCGGGTTCCCAGCGATTCGCCCGACTCGTTTTCGGGATCATCGATCCGTATCGAGGCCGAACCGTGCCCCGTTTCATTCAGCAGTTTCAGCCGCTGCGCGGAGAACCGGGTCCCCTTCGATTCAAAATATTGCGCCCCCAATTTACCCTTTTTAATTTCTTCGGCTTTTTTCCGGCCCACCCCGTTGTCTTCGATCCGGCATACGAGGTACTGCCCCTCCCGGTGAAACGAGATCGCTAATTTTTTTTCGCCCTGCTTATGCATCAGTCCGTGCCAGATGGCGTTTTCGATAAAAGGCTGCAGCAACAGGGAGGGGAATTCCGTGGATTCCGGGTCGATGTTTTCGTCGACGGTAAACGTGTAACTGAATGAATTTTTGAAACGGAGGGATTCCAGTTCGAGGTATAAGCGGTTCACGTCAATTTCATCCTGGAGCCGGATGAAATTCATTTCGGAATTGTTCAGCACCTGGCGGAGCAGTTTGGAAAACTTGGAAAGGTAGAGATAGGCGGCATCGACATCCTGTTTAACGATGCATTCCTGGATCGCGTTGAGGCTGTTAAAAATAAAATGCGGGTTCATCTGCGCCCGGATGGCCATCAAACGTGTTTCCTGGATTTGCCGGTTGAGCTCATCCACTTTTCGTTTTTGCTCTTTTGACCGCTGGGTGATCCGGAAAAAAACAAAGCTTGTGAATACGGCCGCCAGCCCGATCCCTACATAAAACCACCATTGTTGCCAGAAAGGCGCTTTCACGCGTATCGCCACCGTGTCGGGCAATTCCTGCCAGTCGGATTCATTATAGGAAACCTGTACCCTGAATGTATAATTTCCCGGGCGGAGGCTGTAAGCCACCTGTGCATTGCGGGTGGGTGCTGACCAGGCACTGTCGGGCCCCTCTATCCGGTACCGGTAAAAAATCCGGTCGCCGGCCAGCAAATCAGCATTCAGGCAACTGAAACTGATCCGCGCGGCATGGTAGGGTAAAACATAAGCTGTACGGCCGCTGCAACGTTCAACCGAATTATCCGCATTGATTTTGTACAATGTAAATTTCAGGGGTTGCCGGTGCGGATGGACCTGGCGGGGATCCACGAGCACCAGCCCGCGGTTGGTGCCGAACAGGAGTTCCCCGTTTTGCGTCCGGCAGGCTGAAGCGATCAGGAACCCGGTCCGTGGCACCCCGTTTTGTTCATTGAAATAATCAAAATGTTTCCGTACAGGATCATACCGGAGCAGCATATTGAAATTAGTGATCCACATATACCCGCTGTCATCCCGGATAATGCTCTCCACACGGTGATCGATCAGCCCCGTTGTTTCATTAATGACTTTCAGTTGTCCGTCGGGACTGATCACCGAAATCCCGGAAAAATTTCCGGCATATACCTGCCCGGCCCCGTCGCGGGCCAGCATATAATGCCGGGAAGAAGGCGCGCCCTGCCTGGATGAATAAACCCTGACCTGATGCGTAACCAGGTCGTAATGAAACAAACCGCCATTGGGCGACGTAGTGACCCAGACCGAATTCCCCTCAGGAAGAATATCGACCACGCGTTTTATATACATGGAATCCATCAGGGGTTTGAATGTCAGCGTATCTACTGCGAGCGTACGCGGGTCGATCAGGAAGATCCCGTTTTCCGAGCCGGCGATCATGTTGCCGTCGCTGTTTTTCCGCAGCACCCTTATTTTTTCGATAACCCTTTCACCGGTTGTGTTCAATTCCCGCTTATGCAGTTTTTCCAGCAGCCGCCCTTCCGTGTTATAGATAAAGATCCCGTAGCCCGTGTAGGGAATCCAGATCCGGTCCTGGTCATCTGTAGCGGGGATCCCGGGTAAGATCGCTGAATGTTCTTCGGAGGAGATCCCGTTCAGTCCGAGTATAGGTTTAATAAAGCCGGTTTCGCGGTTCCAGATAAATAGTTTGGTTTGCGTCATCACCCATATCCCGCCTTTCCGGTCTTCCACCATGGCGATCACGCCTTCGTCGATTACCTGACTTGCGGGGTCACGGAAATACTCTTTGGTGAAAAAAGCGGTTTGAAACAGGTTGGTAATATTCAGACCCGAACGCGAAGTGATCGCGAGGTATCCGTCGGCGCTGGCGGCAAGAAACCTGAGATTATCGCTGGAAACGGTTTGGCCGGAGAAGGGGTCATGACGGTACGTGTAAAATATTTCCCCGGTAGGATCAAAACATACCAGTCCGCTGAACTGGGTGGTAATATAAATTTTTCCGTCAGCAGCCTGCAGCATATCCTGCAATTCGGCCCGGATGGGCAAACCCGATTGATCGGGTGTGACAGAATAGGTTTTTGTGATTTTTTGTGTACGGAGACTGATCCGCTGCAGCGACCATTTGGAACGCACTCCCACCAGGATCTCCTCGTCATTGATCCGGCAGCCTTCATTGATACCGGGCATGAAGAGATCAAGCAGGACTTTTTGCCGTTTGATATCTATCAATACAAGGCGGTCGCCGAATTTGAGCAGGTAGGATGTGGCATTGAACCGCCCCAGCAGCCGGGTTGCCCGGTTATCCCTGAGCCGGTCAAACCATGCCTCGGGTTTCCATTTTCCGGTACTATCACCTGCAGAAAATGTTCCTTTATTACTGACGGCGATGATGCCGGTTCCTTCCACTTCCATCAGAAAGGATACCGAAACATTTTTCAGGGTATCGTGCAGGAATATTTCGCGGGGCACTCTTTTTTCATCAATCAGCATCAGGTGCTCGTTATAACAACACCAAATGCGGTTATGGCTGTCGGTCATGAAAAAACTGATTTCGGATCGCGGGAAAACGGGATAATTCCGCCAGTAAAACGGCGTAACCGCATGCCCGTCGAATAGATTGATGGCTTCGCCGGTAGAGAACCACAGGGATCCGTTTGTATCAAAGGACGCTACCGATACGCTATTGGAAGGCAGGCCATCGCTTACATCAAGTTGGCGGAAAGAAAGGCCCTGGCCCCGGGCGGGCGCGCCGATCGCTAAAAGCAGGAGCGCTGCCAGCAACTTATTTCGTATGGCGGATGTTCTGGTCATTTCCGGTTAAACAAAAATAACCGGGCCCCGGCGGATCTCCGCGCCGTTACATCATTCACCCTTACCGTTGGATAATTCCCGGTCCCGGAAAACCAATCAATAAGCCCCCTAACCCGTTGGCTCATTCCCGGTTTTGCCCCGGCCCGCCCCGGAATAGTTTTATGCTAAATAAAACCAGATGCAGGAAGAAAAAGAATTAATGGAAAAGATCCGTGAAGTGCAGACCGAATTGCGGGTGAAAGGCCTGTGGAGAGCCGCCTGTCCGGGTTGGGTAACGGATTTCGCCAAAAAAGAGATCCGCAGCGAACACGAATTTACCGAATGGCTGCAGTTTGTGTACCTGCCCAACCTGTTGCACCCGGTTACGCCGGCACAGCATATCCGGCGTCATGATGTGGCGCTGCAGGCCATCAAATATTTTGGCGACGATATGGAAAAGGGACACCTGCTTCGCCTGCTCATCGAACTGGACGCTTTATCCTAAACTATACATCATGAAAAAAATTATTCTCTATTTATGGATTCTCGGCGCGCCGCTGCGGGTAGTGGCTCAGAATGTTGCGATCAACAATGACGGCAGCACGCCTAATGCCAGCGCGATGCTTGATATTAAAAGCAGCAGTAAGGGATTCTTGCTGCCCAGGATGACCACGGCCCAGCGAAAAGCGATCGCCGGCCCCGCGCCCGGATTGCTGGTGTATGATACGGATAAATTCACGCTATTTATGTATGATGGTTTTAGCTGGAATCCGCTGGTGTTTACCGCGGCGGAAAAAACCAGCGGCGTGATCCGTTATGCAACCGACCAGCGGATCCGCAGCGGTTTTGGATCGGCGGTATCGATTGATAATAGTACCGCAGTCGTCGGCGCCCCCGATGATTCCACCGGTTCCCTTTCAGTTAACCAGGGATCGGTCTATGTTTATGAAATGATCAACGGAGGATGGACGCAAACCGCCAAACTAACCGCCTCCGACGGTAACGCGGAAGATCATTTCGGCGGTAGTGTAGACGTGTCCGGTGATTATATCGTGGTGGGTTGCCCCGGGGCGGACATCGGGATATTTTCCAATACAGGCGCGGTATATGTGTTTCATAAAACCGGCGGAACCTGGGTGCAGGAAAATAAAATCACGTCGTCAACGCCGGAATCCGGCGCAAAATTCGGGGCCAGTGTTTCGATCGATAATAACCGGCTGATGGTGGGCGCTCCTTATTCCGATAACGGCATTTTCACCAGTTGCGGCGCCGTATACTTTTTTCAGCGCGTGGCCGCGCAATGGAACCAACTGAATAAATTCTTCAAACCCGGCTCCGCCGGCGACGACCGGTTTGGTACGAGCATCGACCTGCAGGGAAATTATGCGATTGCGGGGGCGCCATTTGACGACGGGACCGAATCCGATGAAGGCAGCGCGGTAATTTATTACCATAACGGATCGGCCTGGATCCAGCA
>CAYNSL010000018.1:10648-11833 GCA_964399755.1 uncultured Chitinophaga sp.
GGCAAATCACCCGGGTAAATGGATCTTTATAATAATTTCATGAAAGGGGATTCAGGATTGAGACCCTTTACCTGTCAAATAAAAAATGTTCAGACCGGCAGGCAGGAATGAATCAATGCACCCGCGTATGAACGAATTATTCATTCCGGAGCCGGATTCAGTATAGCGGCTCAGCATCGTTTTGATATTCCTTATTTTTGAACAAACAAACCGATATGCTCCCCACCCTGATGACTTTACTGGAAAACGGAATTTTAACTGTCGTCATCAACCGCCCCGACAAACTGAATGCCCTGAACAAAGATGTCTTTACCGACCTGAACAAGGCGCTGGATGAAATTGAAAAAAATTCCGACATCAAATCCGTCATGATCACCGGTGCGGGTCCGAAGGCCTTTGTAGCGGGGGCGGATATCAGTGAATTCAGCGGCCTGAGCAGGCAGGAAGCGATGGCGCTGGCCAAACGGGGACAGGATACATTCGCCCGTATCGAAAATTCAAGTAAACCTATCGTGGCGGCGGTAAATGGATTTGCCCTTGGCGGGGGTTGCGAGCTCGCGATGAGCTGTCATTTCCGCGTGGCCGCGGAAAACGCGAAGTTCGGCCAGCCTGAGGTAAACCTCGGGTTGATCCCGGGTTATGGCGGTACGCAGCGGCTGGTGCAGCTGATCGGGAAAGGAAAGGCCATGGAATTGCTGATGAGCGCCCATATGATCGACGCGAACGAAGCGAAAGCGCTGGGGCTGGTGAATTATGTAACCACACCTGAAACCCTGCTCGAGCATACCAAAAAAATTCTGGAACTGATCAATTCTAAAGCCCCGCTCGCGGTGGCCGGCTGCATCAAGGCGGCCAATGCGGTTTTCGACGAGTCGAAAGACGGTTATGCCGTGGAGATTGATGAATTCGGCCATACATTCGATACCGAAGACATGAAAGAAGGCGTCGCTGCTTTTTTGGAAAAGCGGAAAGCCGAGTTTAGGGGGAAATGAGCAATGGGCAATGGGCAATAGACAATGTACAATAGGCAATGGGCAATGGGCAATAGGCAAAATTGCGTGATAATGTAAAAGGTCTATTTTCTTATAAGGAAAAGTTTCCGAAATTTAATACCCAATTATCCGATTGCAGATTGCAGATTGCAGATTGCAGATTGCAGATTGCAGATTGCAGATTGCAGATTGC
>CAYNSL010000018.1:11933-38606 GCA_964399755.1 uncultured Chitinophaga sp.
GTAACACCGATAATATTATCCATTCCCTGCGCGTCTTCAAGGTAAACGGTGAAGGAGGTTACCGTACTCGTCTTAAAGGTGAGGATCCTTTTCCTGCCCACGCTGGTTCCCGAGATCTCACGCACGAATTTTTTCCCGTTATTCAATACGATCCTGAATTTACGGATCGTCTGTCCGAGGTGAATGGCTTCGCGCAGCACGATGCAGTTCATTTTTACGGGCCGGGGTAATTCGACAATGAAATTCTGGAGGTTCACCGTATAACCACGGGAAGCGGTATCCATGCTGCGGATGGTGAGGTTGCCGCCGGGCAATTCAGCCCGTGAAAACTGGTAAAACGTATTGGCGTCTTTTAACAGGTTCGCCGCGAAACTTTCGTCGCGGAGTTTTTTAAATCCCAGCAGGGCCGCCTCATCCGCGGGGGTGATCAGCCCCTGGTTATCGGGGGGGACATTTAATAACAGGTTGGCGCCCCTTCCCACCGATTTCAGGTAAATTTCGAATAACTGCTGCGGTGATTTCACTTTCGCATCCTCCCCCGCATGCCAGAACCAGCCGGGCCGGATGCTTACATCGCATTCGGCGGGAATCCAGAGTTTGCCGTTGTAATTACCGTGGTTCAGTGTATCGGCCGGTGGCGCGCCCTGCCCTCTTTTAAATCCGGCCGTATCCAGGAAATTCCAGTTGGGATTTCCGGCGAAACCGTTTTCATTCCCCACCCAGCGGATATCGGGGCCGATATCACTGAAGATGACGGTTTTCGGCGACACCTGCCGCACCGTATTTTCAAATCTCTTCCAGTCGTATACCTGTTTTTTCCCGTTGGGCCCTTCGCCATTCGCTCCATCCCACCAAAGCTCCCATACGGGTCCGTAATCCTTGAGCAATTCCTTCAGCATGCCCGCAAAAACATCATTGTATTTCTCCGTTCCGTAGTCGGGATGATTGCGGTCCCACGGTGATATATAAACGCCGAAACGCAATCCGAATTCCCGGCAGGCTTTCGATAATTCTTTCAGGACATCACCTTTCCCCTCTTTCCAGTTACTTTCCCTGACCGTGTGTTTGGAATATTTACTGGGCCAGAGGCAAAACCCGTCGTGGTGTTTGGCAGTGATGATAATTCCTTTGGCCCCCGCGTCGCGGGCCACGCGGCACCATTGCCGGCAATCCAGTCCGGTTGGGTTAAACAGGTTTTCGGGTTCGTTGCCCTCGCCCCATTCCTTATTTGAAAAGGTATTGGGGCCGAAATGCATGAACAGGTAATACTCTGTTTCGTGCCAGTCGAGCTGCTGCTTGCTGGGACGAGGGGCGGTGTTTGTTTTCTGGGCCGGGCAGTATAATCCCGAAAGCATCAATAGCGCAAAAAGAATTTTCCTCATTTCTTCATTTTAAAAACAGGTAATATTTCCGGTGCCACGGGGTGGCCGGGCGCAAAGGTATAACCCATCAGCTTAGCAATTGTTTGGGCAAACTGCTGCTGGTAAATCTGCAGGGGAATATTTATTTCTCCCCGGGCGGGTGTGGCCGGTCCCATGACCGCGAACCAGATCTCATGCGCATCGGCGATTTTATTGTTATGGCTGGTCCATTCCTCTTTATTGGCATCCCCCCGTCCGTGGTCTACGGTAATAAACAGGGTGGTTTTATTTTTATACTGCGGGTCTTTCTGCACAAAATCCCAGATCTCCCTTAACCAGGCGTCTACCTGGTGGGCGGCGTCGAGATAACTCCGGTACTGCCCGGCATGGGCCCATTCATCCGTTTCGCCGTAGGCGATATAAAGTACCCGCGGTCTGCGGGTTTTCAGCCATTCCATCGCTGCGTGATGGGTGAATACGTCGAGACATTCATCTTCGCGCCAGGGTTTGTAGGAATCTTTCCGCAGGCGGTTGATCATTTTTTCGTTGGGGCTGGGATTTTTTCCGCCCGTTTCATTAAATGCCGAGATCACGGGTATCCCGCTTCTTTCTTCGTTTAAGATCCGGTCGAATGCTTCCCATGCGCCAAAAGCTGCCACTTTTCCCCTGAGTTTGGTTTGACGATTCAGGAATTCGAGTACCGTTACATGCGGGTTGGGCGGGTAACTGTTGCTGTTGATGGCGGTATCGGCAAGACCCGTGAAAATTTCGCTGTAACCGGGATAACTGAACCAATAGGGATTGGCGTTATCAACACGGCAGTCTTTGTCCCGGTTGCCGTAAACCTGCCCGTTTTGCAGCACCGTCGTCCACAGGAAAGGCATCAGCTTTTTCCTCCGCTCACCGCTGTCCTCGCTCCAGTACTGTTTATAGATGTATTCGCTGTCGCTTTCGTTATACTTTTTATTATTGGCGATGGCGGAGTCCATGCCTTTAAAAACCTCCTGCCAGCGAAACCCGTCGGTGGTGACGATGATGATGTTTTCCGGCAACTGCGCGGAAAGGGCAACACTGATCAATAGGGCCGGTAATATAAAAACAGATCTTGCCAGTCGCATGCTTATAAATTTTTAAAGGGCGCGGTCAAGGTGCGTATAACCGCCATCCACGTGGATCAGCTGACCGGTGGTATGACCCGATTTTTCCGATAACAGGAATAAAACCATATCCGCAATTTCTTCGGGCCTGGTCATTCTTTTTCCAAGGGGTATCCGGTCGGTTATTGATTTAAGTTTTTGTTCGGGGTCGGGCTGGCTGCGGATCCATTTTTCATAAAGCGGCGTATAACATTCCGCCACGATCACGGCATTGACCCGGATCCCGTATTTCAACAGTTCAACCGCCCATTCACGGGTCAGCGCGTTGCGCCCGCCGTTGGCTGCGGCATAAGCCGAAGTATGTCCCTGCCCGGTTTCCGCCACTTTGCTGCCGATATTGACGATCGCTCCTTTGGAACGAACCAGCGCCGGCAGTGCCAGCTGCGCCAGCAGGTAATAATGAACGAGGTTCCTGTGCAGGGATGACATAAATGATTCGTAATCTCCGTTCTCCAATCCCACCCCGTCATTCACCCCCGCGTTATTCACCAATCCTTCAATCCTTCCGAATTTGTGCAGGATGGTTTCCATCGCCATGCGGCATTGTTCCGGAACCGACAGTTCTGCGGTTACGGCAAATCCCTGGCCAATCTCACGGATGATCGCTTGATTATCGTTTTCATTCCTGCCGATGATCACGGGAAAAGCCCCTTCCGCCGCCAGCGCGCGGGTGATCCCCGCGCCGATGCCTTTGGCGCCACCGCTCACCAGGATGATTTTATCTTTTAATCCGAGATCCATTTCTATAAATTATAAAAAGCCGTGGCATTGCCCCCGAATACCGCCAGTCTTTCTTCTTCGGAAAAATTTTCCATATATTTTTCAAGCAGGCTCTTCCACTGTACATAAATTCCTGATAATAACAGGACGGGCCAGTCGCTGCCAAAAAGCAGCCGATTGGTGCCAAAGGCTTCAAAAACGGCGTCAAGATAAGGATAAAATTCACCGGGGCTCCACTCCTTCCACCTTGCTTCGGTAAACAAGCCACTGATTTTACAAAACAGGTTGGGAAATGCAGCCATTTCCCTGATCAGCGCCTTCCAATCATTTATATTTTTACCGGCGATATCCGGTTTGGCGCAGTGATCGATCACAAAGGGCTGGTCAGGGAAACGGGTCACGAATGCCAGGGCCTGTTTTAACTGGTGGTGATAGATTAAAATGTCATAGGTATACCTGTAAGGTGAGAGCGCCGCGATGCCCCGCAAAAAATTTTCATTTTCAAAAATGCCCCCGGGTTCCGATTGCAAAATATGACGCCATCCTTTGATCACCGGGTATTGCGAAAAATACTCCAGCCGTTCACCGATATTTTCCTGCTGCAGGTTGATCCAGCCCACGACTCCTTTTATTTCGGTGTGGCTATGGGCCAGTTCGGTGAGAAAATGCGTTTCCAGTTCTGTTTGCGAAGCCTGCACCGCCACGCAGGCATCCACACCGTTTCGCCGGAGCGTGGGCAATAAATGTTCCGGGAGATAGTTCTGCCGGAGGATTTTCATGTCGCCGGTTATCCAACTATCCCTTTTTTTATCGAATTTCCAGAAATGCACGTGGCTGTCGATGATCATGGCCATTCAAATATTTTTTTCATCAGTATCCATTTTTCTCCGGGTTTCGAGCCGGGCAGGGCCTGCTGGTAGGACCACATCAGTTGTTCCCATTCCTGCACTTTCGGGTTGGCCGCATCGGTTTTGTTTTTCCTTTCAAAGCTGAACGCCTCGTCCGCTTCGATGATCATACATAAACGGTTACCGGTACGATAGATATCCAGTCTTTCAATTCCCGCTTCTTTTATCCCGGCAATGATCTCCGGCCATACGCGGCGATGATGGTCTTCATAGGCCGCTATCAATGCGGGATCATCTTTCAGATCCAGTGCGAGACAATATCTTTGCATGTGCCTGTATTTTCATATTCCCACATTTTCATAATTCTTCATAAGCAACCGCCCTTTGCGAACTGCTTCCCAATCCATCGATCCCCAGTTCGATCAGGTCGCCGGGTTTGATATAAACGGGTTCCGGTTTTTGTCCCATACCCACTCCCGCCGGGGTTCCCGTGGAGATGATATCGCCGGGCAGCAACGTCATAAACTGGCTGATATACGAAATAAGATAAGGGATCCGGTAGACAAGGTTTTGCGTATTCCCGTCCTGCATGATCTTCCCGTTCAGTTTAAGCCACAACCTGCAGTGATTGATATCCGGAATTTCATCGGGGGTAGCCAGCCAGGGGCCCAGCGGGGCGAAACTGTCGCAGCTCTTACCCTTTACCCACTGGCCGCTTCTTTCCAGCTGAAACGCGCGTTCACTGTAATCGTTATGCAAAAGATAGCCCGCGATATGATCCGCGGCTTCCGCTTCCGTAACATAGGACGCTTTTTTACCGATCACTACGGCCAGTTCCACTTCCCAGTCCGTTTTCCGGCTGTTTTTCGGAATGACAAGCGGGTCATCGGGACCGGTAATAGCGGTGGTTGACTTAAAAAAAAGCACGGGCTCCGGCGGCACCTGCATATTGCTTTCTTTCGCGTGGTCGGAGTAGTTCAGCCCGATGCAGATCAGTTTGGAAGGCCGGGCCACCGGGGGGCCGAGCCGGGCATTGCCGGAGACTTCATTCAGTTTTGTTCCGGCGCTCAGTTTTTGCAGGTAAGCGAGACCGTCGCCCGCGAAAAATTTTTCATCATAATCTATAATGCGGGAAGAAACATCGTACCGCTTACCGCTGATGATCACGCCGGGTTTTTCCCGGCCTGCTTCGCCGAACCGGATCAGTTTCATTTCCTTCAGGTGTTGAGTTTTAAGAATCCGCCATCGATCGGGTAATCGGTACCGGTGATAAAAGAAGCTTCATCGCTGCAGAGATAAAGCGCGAGCGCCGCCACTTCTTCCGGCTCACCCATCCGCCCGATCGGTTGGGTGCGCGAGAGCGCTTCAAACATTTCCTTTTCCCGGCCGGGATAATTTTTTTCCAGGTATCCGTCCACAAAAGGCGTATGCACCCTTGCCGGTGAAATGGAATTGCAGCGGATATGATCCCCGATATAATCTTTGGCCACACTAAGGGTCATGGCCATCACGGCGCCCTTGGATGTACTGTAAGCGAACCGGTCGGCCAGCCCCGACTGCCCCGCGATCGACGCCATATTTATAATGCTGCCGCCTCCCGCCTGCTGCATCATCGGGATCGCCGCGCGGATGCAGTTATAAACCCCTTTTACGTTTACCCGCATCACCCTGTCGAATTCCTCTTCTGAAGTCGTGCCGGCCTTGCCGATATGCGCAACGCCTGCGCAGTTGACCAGCGCGTGCAAAGGCCCTATATGATTAATTACATCCTGCACTTCCTGCTGGATGGTTACGTCGCAGGAATGAACCGTGGCCGTGCCGCCGGTTTGAATGATCTCCTCGGTTGTGGCGCCGCCCTGGCTATTGTACAGATCGAGTATATGGACTTTTGCGCCCTGCGCAGCAAAGAGCCGGGCAATGGCTTTACCAATGCCGCTGCCACCACCGGTAACCACTGCTGTTTTATGATCCAGTCTAAACATCCTACTCTATAAACTTTATATACTTTATTTACTTTATATACTTATTTACTTATATACTTATTTACTTATATACTCTATACCCCCTCCATCCAAACCAGGCCACCACCGCGAAGCAGCATAAAGGTATGACGTAAGCATCGGCTGTCGCGTTTTCCGATAAGGCGCCCATGGCATAGGGTACGATCGCCCCGCCTACGATTGACATGATGATAAAGGAGGAACCTTTTTTGGTGTGATGACCCAGGTCCTTAATCCCCAGCGCGAAAATAGTGGGGAACATGATGGACTCGAAAAAGAAAATCGCCATCAGGGCATACACGGAGAAACTTCCTTTTACCCAAACGACCAGTACGCATAACAGGATATTGATGAGAGAATAGAAAAACAATAATCGCTGTGGCTGTATTTTTCGCATCAGGGCCGTGCCCGCAAAACGCCCCGCCGTAAAAAGCAGCATGCTCACCGATAAGAGGTAGGCCGCTTTGGCGCTGTCGATACCCTTATCCGCCTCGGTGCAGTAATTGATAAAAAGTGCGGCCACCCCCACCTGCGCGGCTACATAAAAGAACTGGGCGATAACGGCGTTGATGAAATGCCTGTGCCGGAACAGGGGTTTGGTGTCCTGTATGTGGTCTGATACGAGACTGCTTTCCCTGATCTCGGGCAGGGGCGTGCGCAGGAAGAGCCCGGCGACGAGGAGTACCAGTCCCCCGATCAGCAGGTAGACCAGCTGTACGGATCCGAGGTCGCCCGCCGTTTTTGGGCCCCCGAAAAAAAGCTGCGCGCCGATAATGGGGCCGATAAAGGAACCCACGCCGTTGAAACATTGCGACAGGTTGAGGCGAAAGGCTGCCGTTTCGCGGTTACCCAATACCGTTATATAGGGGTTGGCCGCGGTTTCCAGGCAGGCCAGCCCGGAAGCGAGCACAAACAGCGAACCCAGGAAGAAATTAAAATCGGACGCCCGCGCGGCGGGGTAAAAAAGAAAGGCGCCGAGCGCGTAGAGCAGCAATCCCAGGATAATCCCTTTTTTATACCCGTATTTATTCATGAATAAAGCTGCGGGGAAGGCCACGAGGAAATAAGCGCCGAAATAGGCCGCCTGCAACAGGGTGGACCGGGTTTTGGTGATCTGCAGCGATTCCTGGAAATGTTTATTCAGCACATCCAGCAGTCCGTACGCCAGGCCCCAGAGGAAGAATAAGCTGGTTACCAGCACAAGGGCGAACAAATAAGGATTCTTTTTTGGGGACATGCCTTTTTTTGATCAGTGAAATAATAAAGTGGCCGCGAGTGCTTCTTTTTTACCGCCTTCGCGCTGCAGTGAAAGTTTCAGCGTATTCCCGCCGCCGCTGTCGAAATAGCGGACGTTTATTTTATGATAGCCTTTTTTCAGGGCGGCTTTTCCGGCTTTCTCCACGGCGCCGTGGTCACCGTCGTTGTTGATCACTTCCGCTTCATCTATAAATAGCCGGCTGCCATCGTCGGATTCCAAAAAGAAATGATAGATCCCGTCGGCGCCGATCCGGATATAGCCATTGAACTCCAATGCGAATTTATCGGGCCTTTTTTTAGGATCAATCGAAATCTGCGGGCTGATACCGGAAGCTGATTCTTTACCCTGCAGCGCACGCATATCGATCCGGCCTTCCGGTTCGAAATAGCGGTAAGCGATCCCCGGCCGGGGCGCAGGGATTTTTAATGCCGGCATCCAGGAATATGTTTTTATTTCCATTTCGCTGATGGCGCTGGGAATGGCGGATACTGCCGGCGCCGGCGGAAGCGAACGCTGCAGGGCCCGGGCTTTTACCGTCATGGTTTTCTCCGCTATAAAAGGTCCGTTGTAGGTCAGCGCGTCTTTTCCGGGTTCGCTGCCATCAGTAGTATAAATGATCTGCGCGTCGTTATCTGCCGTCAGGCTGACCAGGGGACGTAAGGGGTTGGCCGAATAGTCGGCCCGGATCTTCGGTTTTGCATAAAACCTTCCGGCATTACGGATCCGCACCGCGTAGGCGTAGGGCGCTTTGAATTTTTCGGGATTGTATTCGGGCAGGCTGATCTCAATGTCTTCGCCCGATTGTTTCCAGATTAATTTTTCCTCCATGGAAAGCAGGCGGATATCCGTGCCCTGGGGTATGGATAAATCCTTTATCAGCAGTTTGCGGTTTTCGGGATAGCGGGGGAAGACCGCATACAGGTCATTTGCCGCGGCATTGTAGGTAAAGAATATTTCTTTCACGGCGTATCCCGGGTCGGGATCAACCGTAAGTTTCAGCAGGAGGTCGCCGCTGCTGCTGGCCGGTTTATAATCGCGTCGTCCTTCGCTCCATTGCGAGGGGGTTCTCCAGCGCTGCGTGTTGTAAACCGCTTCGCCGTTAATGCGCAGCCATTCTCCCATTTGCAATAAACGTTCCTGCATGATGGGCGGGATCTTGCCGTGTTCATCCGGGCCGATGTCGAGCAGGAAATTACCGCCGCGGCTGGCCTTGTCTACCAGTTGCAGTACAAGCGAGCGGGTGGAATTATAATCCCAGGCATCTTCTTCACGGTTATAGCCATAGCTGAATCCCATCCCGCGGCTTTCTTCCCAGTAGTGGTCTTCAAAATCAAGATCGGGCTGGTATTCGGGTGTGAACACGGCGCCGTGGCGGAAACGGATATTGGAGCCCCAGCGGTCATAGGTCACCACGCTGTTTTTTACCGGGCTTTCATTGTAGAGCCAGGCAAGGAATTCCTTCGACTTCCACACTTCATCGCCGGCTTCCCAGTCGCCGTCGGTCCAGAATACATCCGGCCGGTAGGTATTCACCAGTTCTTTCATCTGCGGCCAGGCATGTTCCATCGCGTATTTCGCCTTGTCTTTTTTCCAGAGAGGGTTGAACCATTCGAATAATGAATAATACATCCCGGGATGCACGGATGTTTTCCGAACAGCTTTGAAAAGATCGCCCAGCAGGTCGCGCTTCGGCCCGATATCCACGGCATTCCATGGAAAACCCCAGGTGCGGTTGGCTTCGGCGCTGGGCCAGAGCGTGAATCCGTCGTGGTGCTTGGAGGTTAAGACGATATATTTCGCCCCGGAATTTTCAAAAACCCTTGCCCATTCATCGGGGTTGAACAATTCCGCTTTGAAATCATTAGCCAGGTCGTAATAACTGCGGTCGCCGAATTTGGCCTTGTGAAAACGCATCCGCGCGCTGTCGGTGGTCTGCAACCCGTACTGGTACCATTCGGCGTAGTTGCCCTTGGTGCACCAGCCCGGCACCGCGTACACACCCCAATGAATAAAGATGCCGAATTTGGCGTCTTTGAACCACCGGGGCACGGGACGGCTGTCGAGACTTTCCCAGTCGGGCTGATAGGTCTGTGCACAAACTGCACCAAAGGCAAACAGGAACAGGAACGGGAATATTTTTTTCATCGCGAAATAATTGATTATTCCAGTGAGGTCTTGCCGCTGACGGGCGCAGCTACCCGTTGGTGAAGATCAAAAACAGTGATCTTGTTTTCCCCCTTTATTAACCAGGATGCCGGGCAATACAGCCGCTGCTGCGGACCGATATTCCAGTACCGCCCGAGGTTATGCCCGTTCACGATCAGGATCCCTTTTGAATAGCCGCTCATATCAAAATAGGTGTCGCCTGTTTCTTTTAAATTGAACTGACCGTTGAAAAACAAGCCTTCCCTATCATCCGCCCTGCCCGCTGTCCGTTTCAATGCCTCTTTCATAAAACGTTCATCCACCGGCACGGGAAACATTTCCCAGTTCATCAGCGTCATGCCGTTCAGCGTAACGCGGTCGGTGATCCCTTTCCGGTCGATCATGAACTGCGCGAAATTGATATGCCCCATCCCTTCCACGAGTATTTCCAGTTCGGGTTCTTTGATGGCAGGATCGGAAACGGGAAGATCGACCGTCCATTTTCCGCCATCGCGAAATACGGTGTCGATGAATTTTCCATTCAGGAAGACCAGCGCGTAATCATGGGGTTCCCAGAGGGTCAGTTTTCCTCCTTTATGCCCGATAAGCTTTGTCCGGTAAACGATGTAGCCCTGGTTTTGCCCCAGCATTTCCATAGGCAGGGGTTGCGGGGATTGCACGGGTTTTATTCCGCGCAGCATGACCCAGATATTACCGGTGTTAAAAAGTTCAAAGGAAGGTATCGTGATAGCCGGAACCGGCGGTGGCGGATCGGGTATCTTATATTTCACGTACCGTGATATAAGATTCCGCAGCATGAAATATTTCGCGGTCGGTCTTCCCTGTTCGCTGATGGGCGCATCGTAATCGTAACTGGTGATATCGGGCTGGTATTGCGTAGGGGAAAATGCATTGGCGCCGGCGGTAAACCCGAAATTCGTACCCCCGTGCACGACATATAAATTAAACGACTTGTTGTTTTTGAGTAAAAACTCAACTTCCTTTTTCAGGCCGGCGGTATCGGGCCGGGCGAATTTTTCTCCCCAGTGCGTTAACCAGCCCGGATATGTTTCACTGCTGAATGCCGGTACGTTGGGGTTTCTCTTCCTGGCCTGTTCAAAATCATTTTCATTGCCGCCGCTGTCGAGCCCGATCGCCGCCCCGTCGATATTACCGGCTTCCAGCATAAATGCCGTGGGGCCATCGGCCGTATAGAATGGTATTGTGATCCCGTTTTTGATCCAATAGTTGCGGAGGGTTTCGAGGTATTCCTTATCGTTGCCGTAGCTGCCGTATTCATTTTCGATCTGCAGCATCAGGATGGGCCCTCCATTATCGCACTGCAGGGATCTGATTTCATTGGAAAGATAACGGATATACCGGCTCACCGCCTGCATGTAACGCGTGTCCATACAACGGACCCGGATATCGGGAATTTTCAACAACCAGGGCGGCAAGCCCCCGAAATCCCATTCGGCGCAGACATAGGGACCCGGGCGCAGCAGCACCCACATTTTTTCCTGCTGGCAGATCCGGATAAATTCGGCGATATCCCTGTTCTCCGATTTGAAATCAAAGATGCCTTCGTTGGTTTCGTGGTAATTCCAAAAAATATAGACCGCGATCGTATTGCATCCCATGGCCTTTGTCATTTGAATACGGTGGCGCCAGTATTCACGGGGTATCCGCGCGGGGTGCAGTTCCCCGCTGATGATCTGAAATGGCTTCCCGTCGAGCATAAACTCCTCTTTCCCGAGTTCGAAGCGATGCCCTGGCTGCGACCGAACAGTAAAGGAAAACAGCAACATAAAAACCGGGAGCCAGATTTTCATAGCCCAATTTAAGAAGGAGACAGAACTTTTACTCATTATCACCCTACTTTATAAACTTTATATACTTTATAAACTATATATACTTATATACCTATTAACATAAAAACTACCTTTGCGCCAGCAAATCAAACTTTCTTTTTATGGAATTCCGGATCGAAAAAGACACCATGGGCGAAGTGAAAGTGCCCGCCGACGCCTATTACGGCGCGCAGACCCAGCGGAGCATCGACAATTTCAAAATTGCGCAGGATATCAACAAAATGCCCAAAGAGATCATCCGGGCCTTTGCCTACCTGAAAAAAGCGGCGGCGCTGACTAACCTCGACGCCGGAGTATTACCCAGGAACAAATGCGCGCTGATCGGGAAAGTCTGCGATGAGATCCTGGCGGGTAAGCTGGATGCTTATTTCCCGCTGGTGGTTTGGCAGACGGGGAGCGGTACGCAAAGCAATATGAACGTAAACGAAGTGATCGCCTACCGGGGGCATGTGCTGAAAGGCGGAAAGCTGACCGACAAGGAAAAATTCCTGCACCCCAATGACGACGTCAACAAATCGCAGTCATCAAACGATACTTTTCCCACCGCGATGCATATCGCAGCCTATACAATGCTGGTGGAAACCACCATCCCGGGGATCAAAAAACTCAGGGATACCCTGGCGAAGAAAAGCCGGAAATACATGAAAGTGGTGAAGATCGGGCGCACGCATTTCATGGACGCCACGCCGCTGACGGTGGGACAGGAATTCAGCGGTTATGTATCACAGTTAGATCATGGGCTGAAAGCCATTAAAAACACCCTGCCGCATCTTGGCGAACTCGCCCTGGGCGGCACCGCCGTGGGCACGGGCATCAACACGCCGGCGGGTTATGCAAAAAATGTGGCGAAGCATATCGCGGCGCTTACCGGCCTGCCCTTTGTGACCGCACAGAACAAATTTGAATCACTGGCCGCGCACGACGCGATCGTGGAAGCGCACGGCGCCCTGAAAACGGTGGCCGTGAGCCTGATGAAGATCGCCAACGATATCCGCATGCTTTCTTCGGGACCGCGGAGCGGGATCGGTGAATTATTCATCCCCGACAACGAACCCGGCTCTTCCATCATGCCGGGCAAGGTAAACCCCACGCAATGCGAGGCGCTGACCATGATCGCCGCGCAGGTGCTGGGCAACGATGTCGCCATCAATATTGGCGGCGCCACCGGTCACTTCGAACTGAATGTATTCAAACCGGTGATGATCTATAATTTCCTGCACAGCGCCCGGCTGATCGGCGAAGGCTGTGTTTCCTTTAACGACAAGTGCGCCGTGGGCATCGAGCCCATCGCGGCCAATATCAGTAGGCACGTGGGCAACAGCCTGATGCTGGTAACCGCGCTCAATACGAAGATCGGTTACTATAAAGCGGCCGAGATCGCCCAGAAAGCGCATAAACAGGGAACGACGCTGAAAGAAATGGCGGTGAAGCTCGGTTACGTTACGCCCGAGGAGTTTGACCAATGGGTGCGGCCGGAACAGATGGTGGGCAAACTGAATTAAGGGGGTATCGTAAAAACCCGATACCTGAAACGGGGCGGCATTATTTTTTCATCTTTTTCCCCGTAAAATTTGCAAATAGATAAAACCGTTATTAATTTAACATTCCAGTAATCCAAACCCGATTTATAAACCAAAATCCACGCTATGAAAAGTAATGCCCAACCACCTCTTTACTTTTCTTTGTACCCCCTGAATTCCCGTCAAACGGAGCCTTTAGCTAAACATTCCGGGCAACCTTCACCTTATTTAAAAGCCGTTCTTTCCGCAAAGGGAGGACAGGGCCGTTCCGGTGCGCCGGCAAGGATGGTCAATTCTGACCGCCTGGCCGCGATACGCTATATCCGGGAAAGCCGCTGGCGCAACAATAAATAAGTGTTGCCAAATGACCATTGCTTAAACCCCTGAGCATAACCCTAAAACAAAACCCTTCGCCAATTGCGGGGGTTTTGCTTTTTCACCATGTCCAAACGGAACCGGTACGCTATTTCCTGACGAATTTTTCCACCTGCACTTCGAAATCATACCCGTTGTACAGTTTCAGTATATAGGTGCCCGGGGGCAGGGAGGATACATCCACGCCAAAATCATTTTTATAGCTGCTGGTCTCGCTCAGCAGGCGGCCATGCAATTCGTAGACCTGCGCCAGCAGGGGTTTACGCAGATCTTTTTTCCCATGAATATAGAGCCGGTCGGTTACCGGGTTGGGATAGATCCTTACCAGGTCGTTCACCACGACGGGTCGGCCGGGCGGATTATCGCGCAGGGGAAGCGTGATCAGGTTTTTATAGGTGAGTTTTAAAACCTTGCCTCCGTCACGTGTGGGGTTGCTGCTCCCGCTGAAACCGCCGGTAGGTCCCGAAGTAGAGCCGGTACTGTCAATAACCACCCATAGCATACCGCTGTTGGGAGCGGGATTGATAGCCACATCGCGCACGCGCCAGCCATGCAGCAGCGGGAATGTATCCACGGTATTGGTCGATGCCGAACTGTCTACATACGAACCGTCGGCTTTCAGCTTAAGCCGGTACATCCCGTATTTCAGCGAAGTGACCAGCAGAGAATTTCTCCAGCCGGGGATATTGCCTTTGTAAAAATCGATACTCGAGGGCGCGATCGTTCCCCAGGTAAATATATTGGAGCCGTCGGCCGGTATCGCACTGGCCGCCCAGTTGAAAGTGACAAATAAGGGGCGGTGCATATTATTGTTCGTGGCCCAGGTATCTTCCGCATAATTGATCAGCCCGTTGGCCAGCCTGTCGTTATTGGCAAAAGCGTCGAGCGAAGAATAATTATTATCGGGTGCCATCCCGGCTACTTTTGGCCAGCCGTAATTGGCGCCGGCCTGGATATTGTTTATTTCGTCGTCGGACTTATCTCCGTGTTCGGAACTATAGAGGCGCCAGGTGCCGTTCGCGTTTCCCCATACCAGTCCCTGCGCGTTGCGGTGACCATAACTGTACACCGGTGTCTTCAGTATATTGAATGGCGCGGCGCTGTAGTTAAAAGGGTTGTCGTTGGGTATCCATTCGCGCCAGGTATTATAATCATGCACCACGCCGTAATCCGGGTCGCCATCGGGTTCTGTATTCAGCCGCAGCACTTTTCCCTCGCAGGTGTCGGTGTTCTGGGCGCGGTTGGTGCGCGTTATATTATTGAACTGGCCTGCGCCCATATCCCCGATCGTGTAATACAATTTATATGTCCCGTCGGCTTCTGGTTGAGGACTGATCGTCATTCTTCCCGAATTATGGTCATTGCTACCCGGAAGATTGGAGATCACGGTATCCATCACCACCAGTGTATCCTTCAGCGGGTTGGGACTGCCGCCGTCGCCGGCATAATAAAAACGGCAGCGAACGATCTTCGTGCGGAAATAACAGGGAGAAGCGGGGCCTGCCGGGCAGGTGCCGCTGTACACATAAGAAAGGTATACCCAGGGTTTGCCGCTGTTAAATTGCGGGTGAATGGCAAGCCCCTGCATACCGCCCTGCGGCCAGGTGCCGATCGAACGGCCGAAACTAACCCAACTGCTCCCGAGCGGTATTTTTAAAACCTGCTGCGGCAGGTCATTTTTATTGGCAAGGGTCCGCGATGGGCTGATCCGCAATACCCGGTACCCGCGCGCTTCGGTGATCCACAATGAATCGTCGGGTCCGTAGGTAATCTCCCAGGGATATCCCAGGTTTTTGGCTACGGTATCAATGTTAAATAGTATGGTAGTAGAGTCAATCACCTGCGCGGAAAGTGAAACCGGGTGCGCTGTGAAGTACAGTAGTATGAAAAAAGAAAATACAGTTTTTTTCATCGATACGGATTTGCTGTATAAAAGTAAGCCGGCAACGCTGCCGCATCAATAGTTCTTTTGACAAGTAAAACTTACGGGGAAACATGCAGGCCGGCCGGTATAAAGTCCTATTGCGCGCGGTGATCCGTATGACTAATTTTAATATCAGCCACCAGATTCGTGAAACCAGAAAATCCTGTCTATGAAGAGATCTGTACCCGGCTATTATTTATTACGTCGATCAATTATCCTCCCCGGAACGCTGTTACTGTTTGCGGGAGTAACAGTGGGGCAAAGCATCGACTTCGGTAAAAGCTATATTAATGTTACCAAGGGGCTGAACGGGGGTACGGTAGAGACCGGCGATACCCTTGAAATCAGGGCATCCTTCGTAGTCCGCGCAGGCACCTATGACAGTTGCCGTTACCAGGATGCGATACCGGCAGGTACAACCTACATCCCGGGTACCATAAGAGTACTTACCAACGAAGGAAAAATCTACAAGCAATTCACGGATGTGTACGGTGATGATCCCGGCTGGATAACGGGCAGTAATATTACCATCCACCTGGGGTATAATCCTGCTGCTGCACCGGCCACCGCCTTTCGCAGGGGAAGGGTAGCCAATACGCACAAACCTTCTTTCTATGGTAGTTCCTGTATCATGATCGCTTCCTTCCGGATCCGCGTAACAGCGGCAACAGGCGCGAATATCGCTACGGGTGGCGGTAATATGACCTATAAGAACGGATTGAATCCGGTTCAGACATTTGCCTTTCCCGCGAATATCGTGCGGGTATACACCAATTTCGGCATCTGCTCCAATACAATCGGCACCAATGCCATCGGCACCGAATTCAACGGAACGTTTGGCAGCGGTAAACCCCGCAACCGCGGTTCTTCGGCTAATGTGCCAGCCGGCTATGGTTACCAGATATTCACTACCAATACGCCCAATGACTATACGTACGGTATCGCCAACAACACTTCAACCCAAACCAATTATACCACGCTGAACACCTGGCCCAAACCCGATGGCTCCACACCAACGCACCGCGTCTTTTCGGTATGGGATATTATCGGTGATCATACCGGCGCCGCTTCCCCCATGGCCGGCAACCCCGCCGCGGATACCGTGGCCAATCCGAACGCGGGATATATGCTGGTGATCAACGCGGCTTATCGCATTGACTCGGCTTTCCAGCAAACGATCACCGGTCTTTGCCCCAATACTTATTATGAATTATCGTGCTGGATGCGGAATATCTGTTCCAAATGCGGTTGCGATTCGAACGGAAAGGGCGCGACGAACGCGGCAGGCCCGCCTTTTTATATTCCCACGGCGCCCGGTGATTCATCTGGCGTGTATCCCAACCTGACATTTGAAGTGGACGGGGTAGATTATTATACTACCGGAAACCTGTTGTATACCGGTCAGTGGGTGAAAAAAGGATTTACATTCCTGACCGGTCTTTCACAAACCAGTTTTACCCTCAAATTCTTCAATAACGCGCCCGGCGGCGGCGGGAACGACTGGGCGCTGGATGATATCACGGTATCCACCTGTTCGCCCAACATGAAGTATTCCCCTTCACTGAACCCGGTGGTTTGCGACAGCAATATCCTCGTGCTGTATGATACGGTCCGTTGCTTTTTCAACAACTATGTATATTATAAATGGCAGCGCAGCCAGGATGGCGGCGCCACCTGGACCGATGTAACGGCCCCGGCCGGTCCTGCGGTACCGGTTTGGAACGGATCGGCCTGGGAATATATCGTATCATATACGATTCCGGTCAGTGAAACACAGCCAGCCAATAACGGCGACAAATACAGGCTGGTCGTGGCCACCACCCTGGGCAACCTGTCAGATGCCGCCTGCCGTTTTACCGACCAGGGAAGCATCATCACCATACAGGTTATCGTGTGCGGAATACCGTTACATGCCCGTCTTCTCTCCTTTTCGGGCCGGGAAGTTACGGGCCACGCTGCGCTGCAATGGACCACGACGGGTGAGGACGAAGCCCTTTTATTCGATGTGGAAAGAAGCAGCGACGGGAACAACTATTCGGTCATCGCGACAATCAGTGGTAATTATCCCCATGCCGCAGAAACAAATATGTATGTCTATACTGATCCGGCGCCACTCCCGGCAAAGGCTTTCTACCGCATCAGGATGCGCGGTACAGACAGCAAACCCGTTTATTCAAAAACGCTCAGTTTCTCGGCACAGCCCGGGTCACTGTCCTTTGTTTCGCTGATCAATCCTTTTTCCGCGCAGCTTCAATTCGAGATCAGCCTGCCGGGTGCGGGGAGAACCTGTACCGAACTGATCGATCCTACGGGGCGCAGCCTCCGAAAAAACTATTTCGATTTACCGGGTGGTGTGAGCCGTTTGCAGATACCCCGCACAGAAATACTACCGGCCGGGTTATATTTTCTCCGGGTGGAATCTGGTGGCCACGCCATTCAACGCACGGTTGTAAAACAATAAATGGGAAAGCAGGCAGGAATAACGGAAGTTGATCAGAGCACCTGCACCTTGTCGTTTACTTCGGTGCTGGTCTCTATCGCGGCGGGAGATTCCACGGGTGTATGCTTGCGGAAAAACCGTTTCTGGAAAATCAAAAGCGTGATCACGCCGGTAGATATTGATGCGTCCGCGATATTGAAGATCGGGCTGAAGAACTCGAATTCATCGCCGCCCACAAAGGGAAACCAGTTGGGAAAACTGCCTTTGACCATCGGGAAATATAGCATGTCCACCACGCTGCCATGCAGGAATGAAGAATACCCGTGTGAGGAAAACTGGGCCACGCCTCCGTAACGCACATATTCATTGATCGAGGCTTCGTAATGCAGGCCTTTGTCGAAGATCATACCATAAAACATACTGTCGATCAGGTTACCCAGCGCCCCGGCGTATATCAGCGCGGCGCAGATGATAAACCCTCTTTTATATTTCTGTTTGACGATCCGGCCCAGGTACCAGGTTCCGAAGATTACGGCCGCGAGCCGGAAAAGGGTCAGGATCATTTTTCCGGTTTCATTCCCGAATTTCCAGCCCCAGGCCATGCCCGGGTTTTCAATAAAATGAAGCCGGAACCAGCTAAAACCCAATACATTCAAAACCGGCCCTTCGGGATAGCTGGTCTTTATCCAGATCTTGAGGGTTTGGTCGACCAGGATGATGGTCGCAATGATCAGGATAACGTATTTAAGTTTCAGGGATTTCATACAGGGGGCAAAGATAAGGAGGAATGGGATTAGCAGCTTGAGCCGCGCTATGAGCCGCGTGCAGGAACCCGGTAATAAAATATTGAACTTAAGCAGTGAGGCATTCCCGGAAAATCTCTTTAAGGTTGTTTTAACATCCGGCAAATCAAATTCACCAACGGGCAATGTTGATTTATGTCATCAGAAATTCATTACTGATTCCCGGTTAATTACCCATGGCCCGAAGCTCATAATTAAAAACGCAAAGCCGTTGTTTTATTCCTCGAAATACACCCGCTTCACCCTTTGGGAAATTCCGGTCATGATCTCGTATGGGATTGTGCCGGCCTGTTCCGCCAGCTGTTGTACGGGAATGGGTTTGCCGAAAATGATCACTTCATCGCCTTCCTTTACGTCGGGCAGATCCGTTACATCGGCCATAAACATATCCATGCAAATGGTGCCAATCACAGGAACCGTCATCCCGTTTATCCATACGGATCCCCTGCCATTACCCAGCCGGCGGGGATAACCGTCGGCATAACCGAGGCGGATCGTGGCGATAAGGCTGTCTTTTTGCACAAGGCCCTTGCGGTTATAACTTACCGAATTGCCGGCGCTCACCTTCTTCAGCTGTGCGATCGTGGATTTGAGCGTGGCCACGGTTTGCAGGTTCAGCCTGCCCGAAGCCGCGCTGTCGATTCCATATAGCCCGATGCCCAGCCTCACCATATCGAGTTGCAGTTCGGGATGCCGGATCACCGCCGCTGAATTGGCGATATGACGGATAAAGGGATAGTTTAATTTTTCCCGGAGCTGCGCCGCGGCTGCTTCAAAACGATTGTATTGCTGCATGGTAAAAGCATCCTGTGCCGCTTCCTCGCTCGCGGCCAGGTGGGTGAACACCGATTGCACGCGGAATGATGTGCTGGCATTCAGTTGCCGTGCCAGTTCCGCTATATCCTCCGGGTCAAATCCCAGGCGGTTCATGCCGGTTTCGATTTCGATATGCACGGGGTAATACTGCAGTCCCTCCTGTTGCAGGAAAGCATCGAATGCGCGGAGCAGCTCAAACGAATACAATTCAGGTTCCAGGTTATACGCCGTGATGTTATCAAATGCGCTGGCCTCAGGGTTCATCACCATCACGGGAAGACGGATTCCCGCTTTGCGCAGCTCCACGCCCTCATCGGCATAGGCCACGCCAAGGTAATCCACTTTATGATACTGGAGAACACCGGCGATCTCGGCTCCCCCGCTGCCGTAGGCGAAGGCTTTTACCATGGCCATCACCTTTATGTCGGGTCGCAGCAGGCGCTGGTATTCTTTCAGGTTGTGCACGATGGAAGAAAGATTTATTTCCAGCACCGTCTGGTGTACTTTCAGTTCGAGCAGCTGCACGATCTTCTCGAATGAAAAAGAGCGTGCGCCTTTTACGAGGATGGTTTCTTCCCTGAATTTGGAAGAAAGGAATTCCCCGGTAAATTGTTCCGTGGAAGGGTATAATTCAATACTGATATTTCCGGCCGCCAGCAGCCCGAACCAGTAACTGATCTTTTCGCCGATACCGATAAACCGGGATACCCCGTGTTTGGTTAATTTTTCAAGTACCCGCCGGTACAAATCTTCATCCGGCGACGCGCTTTGCAAAAAATCGGAAAGGATCACTGTTTTTTTCGTCCCGGCGCTTTGCTGGTCAAGGAAATTCAACGCGATCTCCAATGAATCAATATCGGCGCTGTAACTGTCATTGATGAGGGAGCAATGATTGATCCCTTTTTTCAACTCCAGCCTCATGTTCACCGGCGTTAAATGCAGCATCCGCTCCCGGACGACTTTATTTTCATACCCGAGCATCAGCATCAGTTCCCAGCAGGTAACGGCATTCTGGATGGAGGCTTCATCGGTAAATGGAATATCGATACCGATCGTTTCCCCGATATAGCGGGGACTATGGGCCGTGATCACGGTACGGCCGCTTTCCTTCCAGATATTTTTTATCGCCAGGCGCGCGGGCAGTGTTGCATGGCGGAACAAAATCCTTTTTTCTTCTTCTTTTTGTTGCGGTGAGATGAAGCCCTCGCTGTGGGCTTCGCCGATATTGGTTAAGATGCCGATCGTGGGCTGAATGATCTTTTCGAGTTTTTCCATTTCACCCGGTTGCGAGATGCCCGCCTCGAATATGCCCAGCGTGTGTTGTTCATCCATTTGCCAGACGCTGAGGGGCACTCCTACCTGGGAGTTATAACTTTTCGGGCTGCGTACGATCCGGAAATCGGGGTGCAGCAGCTGGTACAGCCATTCCTTTACGATGGTTTTCCCGTTGCTGCCGGTTATGCCGATCACCGGGATTTTAAACTGGCTGCGGTGCGAGGCAGCCAGCTGCTGCAGGGCAGACAGGGTATCGGGCACGAATAAAAAATTCGCTTCGGGGTACAGGGAAGTTTCAACGGAATCACTCACTACAAAATTCCGCACACCGCTTTTGTATAAATCGCCGATAAACCGGTGACCGTCCCTTCGCGGGCCTTTCAGCGCGAAAAACAAAGAGACGGGAGGGGAAAGAACCCGGCGGCTGTCGAGCAGGAGCTGCTCTACCCTTGTGTCGCTCACGATGCGCGTTTGGGCACCGATGATCCCGGCGATATGACTTACCGTATAGGTCACTTTTATTACTAAGTCCTTGCTCAGTTATTGTCTTCGATGATATCCCCGGGTTCTCCCTTTTTCTGCATGAATATGGAATAAAATATCGAACCGAAGATGCAGGCGAGTATCATGCCCAGTGAAATGAAGACCTGTATTTCTTTGTTCAGCCACTGGTCGATCCAGTGTTCTCCCAGCATTTTTATGCCGATAAAGACCAGCACGATAGCGATCCCCTGCTGCAGGTAATCGAATTTACTGACCGCGCTGCGCAGCAGGAAGAACAGGGAGCGCAATCCCAGTACCGCGAAAATATTGGAGGTATAGATCACCATTTTATCGCGCGAGATCCCCATCACGGCGGGGATCGAGTCGAGTGCGAATACAAGGTCGATGGCCGCCAGCATGATCACAACCACGAAAAGCGTGGTGTAAACGGGTCGCCCGTTTTCAACCAGCCGGTAGCGGCCGTCGCCATCATGCGGCACCAATGGCAGGAATTTTTTCATGAACCGGTAGATCTTGCTTTTGTGCGGGTCGAATTCCTCGTCTTCCGTGGAGGTAAACATTTTGTAGCCTGTAAATACGAGGAAAACGCCGAACAGGTACAATATCCAGTGAAACTTATCCACCAGCACCACGCCCACCGTAATAAACAGTACCCTGAACAGGATGGCCATCAGGATACCGATCAGCAGTACGCGGCCGTAATATTTTTCTTTGACCGAGAAAGCGGAGAAAATCAGGATGAAGACAAAAATATTATCTATGCTCAGGCTCCATTCCATCAGGTAGCCGCTCAGGTATTGCAGGGCCAGGGTCTCCCCTTTCTCCACCCACATAAAAATGAAAAAACCCAGGGCCAGGCTTACCCAGAATAGGGTTTGGAAGAGCGCCTGCCGGATGGTCACTTTCCGGTTTTTTTTACTCAGCAGGCCCAGGTCGAAACCAAGTGCCAGTACCAGTACGATCCCGAATACCAGGTAGATGAGCTGATCTTTGGACATAATAACTGCAAAGATAACCGGGAATGCGCTGCGAAGGACCGGGATCAGGAAGCATATTTTCGCTTCCGGATTTCATGGTATATCCAGCCGCAGAGCAGGACCAGCAGGATGGGCAGGGCGATATTGATCAGTTGCCAGTTGAATTGCTGCGCGTTCACTTTTTTACTGTCGAGCAGGCGGAGCACGATGTCTTTGTTCCGCGTAGCGCTGATATCCGGATTGCTCACCAGGTATTCCATGCAGTTCTGCAGGAATTCGCGGTTGGCAGCGGGTATGAACAGGTTGCTGCGCCCGGTCTCATTCAGGTATTCGGTATAAGTATATTTATTCCAGCCCATCGGCAGGGGTTGCGGGGCGGAATTGGGTCCCATCGAGGGGATGAAATCGTTGCGCACAATATCGCCGTCGGCCACTACGATCATTTTATTGTCGGGTGATTGGCTGAGAAATCCCCTGCCCTGCGCCGCCATGCTGTCTATCCCGGCCTGTGAAATGCGGTTGCGGTACAGCGAACTGAATTTTCCCTCGAGCAGCATACCCACCGGGATCGCGTTGCGTTTGAATTTTTCATCTTCGGGCACGTTCTTATTCTCGTTCAGGCTGATCAGCGCGGGCGTGCTGATGATACGCGAATTCGGCGAACTGACCAGCAGGGGTTCCTTGCGTACCCCGCTGACGTTGATGGTATCGATCGAATTGGCAAAATGACTCGTTACATAGCCCGGGATCCTGCTGAGTTTGCTGTTGCCGGATGTCAGCACGGGATAATAATTCCAGCGCAGGAATTCCGTTTGCGGGTTATCGGCGGTACCACCCACGACAAAGGGAATTACGTCGCATTGGAGGTCCATCACAAGATCGGTATTGATCCGGAGTCCGTAGCGGAAAAAAAGGTCAGTAAGATTCAGGTCGCGGTCATAAGCGATGGTCTCGGGTTTGAGCGCGAGGCTGTCCTGTTCGGCAATCAGGTTATCGATAAAGCAAAGCAGCTTGCCCCCGTGCATCACGTACTGGTCGATCTTGAGTTTTTCATCTTCCGAGAAAGGAATGGTTGGCTTTACAATGATCAGCGCATCGAGACTGGCGGGAATAACGGGTTGTTTCCGGAGGTCGAACGTAAAAAATCCATATTGTTTGCGCAGGGTTTCGGCAAGATCCCAGGTACTTCCGTCAACGGGTTCGCCGTTCCCGGTGGCATACGCTACATTCGGCTTTTTTTCGCTGGTAATTTTATCAAGGGATTTGACAAACTGGTATTCCATCAGCGCTTCGGCGCTGTTGATCTCTGCCTGTGAGATGGCACTGCTGGCACCGGGATAAAGACTTACCAGTTCCTGTTTGTCTTTGTAATGAATGAGCGCCACCGGGAAAATGATATTGCTGCTTTCCCCTGTTTTTTTGCGTACGGTCAGGTTGATGGGAACGGCTCCCAGGCGCACCAGCGAATCCCCGTATACCGTTTTGCCGTCGTTCATCAAATCGAGGGGTGAAATAAACCGGTACCTGATCTTGCTGCTGTTCAGGTCTTTCACCAATCCCAGGAATTCGCGGGTGGTATTGGCCAGTTTCCTGAATCCCGAGGGGAATTCCCCTTTCAGGAATACATCCACCTGCACCGTTTCCTCCAGCTTACCGACCAGCTTTTTGGTGACACGGCTGAGCGTATATCTTTTTTCCCTGGTGAGATCGAAGCGGGCATGCCACACCGAAGCGAAATAATTAACCGCAGCCAGGACGGCCACCCAAAGCAGCCATCCGTACCCGGATCCCGGTTTTTTTTGTACCCCTTTCATGTTATCGTTTCATGAGGTTACGTTGGGTAATGACGAGGAATAATAAGATCACCGATCCGAAATAAACGATGTCGCGTGTATCAATCAGTCCCCGGCTGATGCTGCGGTAATGAAAATCGATCCCGGCCATTTCCACGAAATAGTCGGCGCCGTTGCGCAGGGCAGGCAAACGGCTGATCGCGTTGAATCCGTAATACAGCAGGGCGCAGCCGATGAGCCCGGTGATAAACGCCACGACGGCATTGCCGGTAAAACTGCTGCAGCAGACCCCGATGGCGGTAAACGTGGCCGCTAGGAAAAAAAGCCCGATATAGGAGCCGATCGTCGCGCCCATGTCGAGTCCTTCACCGGAGGATAGCCGTTGTATGGAAATTATGTAGATGACGGTGGGGAGCAATGCGATAAACGCCACGATCAGCGAGCCCGCATATTTGCCGCCGATGATCTGCCAGTGGCTGAGGGGGCGGGTTTGCAGGATTTCGTAAGTGCCCGTCCTGAATTCTTCGGCGAAACTGCGCATTGTGATGGCCGGTATCAGCAATAATAATATCCAGGGGGCCAATTGGAAAAAGCGGTCAAGTGTAGCGTAACCGAAGTCGAAAATATTGTCGTCAAAAACAAAAAGCATCAGCCCGTTCACAAGCAGGAAAACGATGATGGCGATATACCCGGTAAGGCTGCTGAAAAACTGGCGGAGTTCCTTTTTGCAAACGGACCACATGGCCGCAAAATAGTTATAATGTTGAAAAGTTGACCAGTTAATAGGCCCGGGGCCCTGACTTAACCGCATTTTTAACTTATTTCCGTCAGCCTGCCATAAATATCAAAACCCGGATGCCGGCAGCTCATTTCCCGATTTGACATCCCGAATTTGTCCCCTCAAAATAAAAATCCCTTTCTTTTGAAAGGGACAATTGTTTCTCTTTTCTATGCTGAAAAAAATCAAACCGCGAAACTCTCCCCGCAACCGCAGGTGCGGCTGGCGTTGGGGTTACTGAAGTAAAATCCTTTCCCGTTCAGGCCGTCGGAAAAATCTAGCGTGGTATTCACCAGGTATAAAAAGCTTTTCAGGTCGGTGACCACTTTTACACCGTTGTCTTCAAAAACCTGGTCCATGGGCTTTTGCTCGTTGTCAAAGTCGAGTTTATAGCTCAGTCCCGAGCAGCCGCCCCCCACCACGCTTACGCGGAGAAAATAAGCGGGGTCATTGGCGATCCCGGCATCAGTCATCAGTTGCTGTACTTTGGACTTTGCCTTGTCGCTGACGAAAATGGCATTATCTAATGTTACACTCATGCTGGCTAGTGGCGAGTGGCGAGTTGCAAGTGGCGAGTCGCTGATTGCGCGTGCAGCCTTTATCCCTGTGCAACCTGCTCGCTTTACTATTTAGATTAATGAACAACAGATTCTTCAAATTTAAGTTCCGGAAGGCCGTTCTTTTTGCGGTAGTCGTTCACCGCGGCCTTGATGGCGTCTTCGGCCAGTACGGAACAGTGGATCTTCACCGGGGGCAGGTTCAGTTCCTCCACGATCTCCATGTTGTCGATCTTCACCGCCTCGTCAACGGTTTTCCCCTTCAGCCATTCGGTAGCCAGGGATGAAGAAGCGATGGCGGAGCCGCAGCCGAATGTTTTGAACTTGGCGTCTTTGATCAGTCCCGTGGTTTCGTCCACCTCGATCTGCAGCCGCATCACGTCGCCGCACTCCGGCGCACCCACCAGGCCGGTACCCACATTAGATTTGCTTTTATCCAGTGTACCCACGTTTTTGGGGTTCTGGTAGTGGTCGATCACTTTGTCTGAATATGCCATGATATAAATTTTAAATTATAAATTTTAAATGTTAAATCAATAATTATAATTCGTCTCCACTTAACATTCAGCATTTAACATTCAACATTCCTTAATGATGCGCCCATTCAATCGAATTCATATCGATTCCCTCTTTGTACATTTCCCAGAGCGGGCTCATTTCCCTGAGTTTGTTTACCGTATTGGTCACCTGTTCGATGGTATAGTCGATCTGGTCTTCGGTGGTAAAACGGCCCAGTCCGAAACGCAGCGAACTGTGTGCCAGGTCGTCGCCCAGACCCAGCGCTTTCAGCACATAGGAGGGTTCCAATGAAGCCGAGGTGCAGGCCGAGCCCGAGGACACCGCAATATTTTTATTGAATCCCATCATCAGTCCTTCCCCTTCCACGTATTTGAATGAAATGTTCGTTACGTGCGGCAGCCGGTATTCCTTATCCCCGTTAAGGTAAGACTCCTCGATCTTCAGTAAGGCGTTCTCCAGTTTATCCCGCAGCGCGCTGACGCGTTTGGTTTCATCTTCCATTTCATGCAGGCAGATCTCGCAGGCTTTTCCAAATCCCACGATACCGGGCACATTCAGCGTGCCGCTGCGCATACCGCGTTCGTGCCCGCCCCCGTCGATCTGCGCGGTTACTTTCACGCGGGGGTTTTTGCGGCGTACATAGAGGGCGCCCACGCCTTTGGGCCCGTACATTTTGTGCGCGGTAAAAGCCATCAGGTCGATCCCGTCTTTGTTCACGTCCACGGGTATTTTTCCCACGGCCTGCGTCGCATCGCTGAACACCAGGACGCCTTTCTTTTTGGCAATCGCGCTGATTTCTTTCATCGGCATCACGGTGCCGATCTCGTTATTGGCATACATGATGGCGATGAGGATGGTAGTGGGTTTGATCGCGGCCTCTAGTTCGGCCAGGTCGATCAGCCCGTTATCCTTCACTTTCAGGTAGGTCACTTCTCCGCCTTCCTTTTCGATATGCTTACAGGTATCGAGCACCGCTTTGTGTTCGATATTGCAGGTGATGATATGGTTGCCCTTGCTGGCATACATTTCAAA
>CAYNSL010000019.1:0-33425 GCA_964399755.1 uncultured Chitinophaga sp.
AACTCGACCTGACCTATGAAGAGCCCAGCCTCGGCGAAAAAAGATACCTGCCCCCCGCGGACGTGATTGCTAACTACCAGGGACAACCGCTTATTTCACTGACCAACCTCGACCGGCTCAATAACCAGAACGACCCGCAGCAGGACGGGGTCTTCGACTACGTGGAAGGCTTTACGGTGATTTCCTCGCAGAGTCGCATCATTTTCCCGGTGCTGGAACCATTCGGGCACGACCTGGATTATGTGTATGCCAATCAGACCCTGCGAAACCAGTATTTATATTACCCGCTGTACGATACGATCAAGGCTATCGCGCAGACCTATGCCAACCTCAACCGGTTTAAACTGGTGGGTAAATCAAAATCATCGGGAACTCCTAACCCCGGCGGGTTTGGCAATACGGCCGGTGGTGGCTTCGGCGCGGGCGGCACCGGCGCTGGTGAATACCAGCTGGGTTTTAATATTCCCCGCGGTTCGGTAACGGTTACCGCCAACGGGCAGGTATTGCAGGAAAACGTGGACTACGAGATCAACTACGACCTCGGTACACTTCGCGTTACCAACCAGGCGATACTCAATTCGGGCATACCCGTCAATATTCAATATGAAAACAACCAGGCCTTTGGTTTCCAGCAAAAGAATTTCATGGGACTGCGGCTGGATTACCTGGCCAGCAAGAAACTGACCATCGGCGGTACGATCGTAAGGCTCGGGGAACGGCCGTTCTTCATCAAGCAATCCTACGGGGAAGATCCGGTGAAGAACACCATGTATGGAATTGATGTGGATTACCGAAACAACCTGCCGCGGCTGACCAAATGGCTCGATAAATTGCCGTTTTATTCCACCCGCGCCATGTCTTCCGTAACGGCTACCATGGAAGCGGCCCTGCTGGATCCCGGTCACCCGAAACAGATCAACTCCAATAAAAAAGACAAAGGCGGGCAGGTTTATGTGGATGATTTCGAAGGAACCCGCGCCAATATCGACCTCCGCTTCCCGCTGATCAGCTGGACGCTCGCCTCGGTACCCCAGGGTAATGGCTTATTTCCCGAAGCATCGCTTAATAATGATCTCCGCAGCGGATACAGGCGGGCAAAACTGGCCTGGTACAATATTGAACCGACCCTGCAGGAACGGAGAAACTCAAATAATCCCCTGCGCAACGACCCCGCGGAATTATCAAGACCCGAAGTGCGGCAGGTACTGCAAACGGAAATATTCCCCAAGCGGAGCACGCAGTTCGGGGAAGGATTGCTGACGACATTCGATCTTGCGTTTTATCCCAGGGATAAAGGGCCTTATAATTACCTGACCGACCCGGCGAAGATCAATGCCAATGGCCGTTTGCTTGATCCTAAAAATTCATGGGGCGGACTGATGCGCAATATCGACCAGACCGACCTGGAGAGCAATAACGTGGAGTTTATCGAATTCTGGCTCCAGGATCCCTTTATTAAAAACACCGCCAACCCCGCAGGCGGTAAACTATATTTCAACCTCGGGAATATTTCCGAAGATGTGCTCCGCGACGGGAAACGTTTTTATGAGAACGGACTGCCCACGCCCAGCAATGCTGCGCCGGTTGATAATAATACGGTATGGGGCAAAGTGCCGGCCAACCCGTTGCAGGTAACGAATGCTTTCAGTAATAATCCCGACGACCGGCAATACCAGGATGTGGGATTTGACGGGTTAAGCGATGATGAGGAAAAAACTAAGTTCGCGCCGTACCTGACCACCCTGCAAACCAATTTCGGGACCGGTTCACTGGTTTACCAGCGCGCGCAATCCGATCCTTCCGCGGATAATTTTAAAGCCTACCGCGACCCCGCATTCGATCAGCAGCCCGTGGCCGGTATCCTGCAGCGTTATAAGAATATCAATAACCCGAACGGCAATTCGCAGATCGCGGGGAACAATACCGAATTCATCAACGCCTTCACGCAATATCCCGACGCCGAAGAACTGAACCGCGATAATACCATGAATGAAGCGGAGGAATATTTTCAATACGAGGTGAATATACTGCCCAATATGTCGGCCGGTTCCAATTATATTACGGATGTACGTAAGCCGGTGGTGCGGCTGGCCGATGGAACTACGCGTACCGAAACCTGGTACCTGTTCCGCATCCCGATCCAGTCTTATACGTCGAAAGTGGGCAATATCCCCGATTTCAAATCCATCCGTTTTATGCGGATGTTCGTAACCGGCTTCGAGGATTCGGTGGTGATGCGTTTCGGCAAACTCGAACTGGTACGCAACCAGTGGAGGAAATTCCGATATGAAATCGACACCACGGGCATGTATACCAACCTGCCCCCGGCGGATCCCACTACGGTGAACGTACTGGCGGTAAATATCGAAGAGAACGATCAGCGCGATCCCGTGATCTACCGCATTCCGCCCGGAATCGAGCGGCAGCAGCAGCTCAGCAATAATAACGTGGCCCTGTTATTGAACGAACAGGCGCTGAGCATGCAGGTGCTCAACCTTCCGCAGTTCAAGGCGCGCGGCGTATTCAAAACCCTGAACCTCGACATGCGCCAGTATAAAAAACTGGAGATGTTCATCCATGCCGAATCGGTAAGAGGCCGTCAGCTGATTGATTTCGGCGATATGGACGCCGTGATCCGGATCGGGAATGATTTTTCGGGTAACTATTATGAAGTCAGGATCCCCCTGCAGATCACCCAGTTTGGCGAAACCGACAGCCTGCGAATTTGGCCCGCCGATAATAATCTCGACCTTGACCTCGAAGACCTGGTAAACCTGAAATCGAGACGTAACAAACAAGGGGTTCCCACATCTCAATATTACAAGGAAGTACAGCCCAACGGAAGAACCTATGCCATACTGGGCAATCCCAACCTTGGTGAAGTGAAAGGAATGCTGCTGGCGGTGGAAAACCTGAAGCAGGAATCGCTGAGCACGGAAGTCTGGTTCAATGAACTGCGCCTTTCGCAACTGGATGAAAAAGGCGGATGGGCCGCCAATGCCCGTATCGAGTTCAAACTGGCCGACCTCGGCATGCTGACCCTGTCGGGTACGGCGCGCACCCGCGGTTTCGGCAACCTGGAGCAAAGGGTGAATGAACGGAGCCGCGAGGATGTTTACACATTCGATGTCTCCGCCAATATCGAAGCCGGCAAACTGCTGCCCAAGAAACTGGGGATGCAGATCCCTTTATACGCGGGTTACAGCTATCGCAGCAGCACGCCCGAATATGATCCCTATGACCTCGATATTAAACTGAAGGATAAATTGAGGGAGGCCGGCAACAAAAAAGATTCGATCCGCAACGACGCGCAGGATATCACGACCATCAAAACGATTAACCTGACCAATGTCCGTAAACTGAAGACCGATGGCAAGCGGCCCAAACCCTGGAGCGTGACCAATTTTGATTTCAATTATTCATATATCCAGACCCTGAACCATAACCCCCTGATCGAAAACGACGAAATGCGGCGCACCCGCGGCGCGCTGGGGTATACCTATGCCCCGCAGGCCAAACCACTGGAGCCGTTCAAGAAACTGATCAAGTCCAAATCGCCCTGGCTTTCGCTGATCAAAGATTTCAATTTCAATTATGTGCCCTCGCAGATCGCCTTCAAGGCCGATGTGTTCCGCCAGTTTGGCGCCACGCGCCTGCGCAATATCGGCGGCGGACCTTACAAGATCCCCGAGACCTATAATAAATTCTTTACGTTCGACCGCTATTATATCCTCCAATGGCCGATCACGCAGTCTATCAATATCGATTTCAGCGCCACCAACTACGCGCGTATAGACGAGCCTTTTGGCCGTATCGACAATAAGACCAAGAAAGATTCGGTGCGCGAAAACCTGTTCAAGGGCGGCCGTAACACGAATTACAAACAGGAAGTAACGGTAACCTATAATGTTCCGACCCAGAAGATACCCTTCCTGAGCTGGACAACCCTGCGCGCCAGTTATAATACCAGGTATAACTGGCTGGGAGCTTCCCTGCTCGAAAGAACGCCGGAGATCAACCTCGGGAATACATTATCCAATACACAGACAAGAACCATCAACGGGGAACTGAAATTCGAAGACCTTTACTTCAAGTCGAAATTACTTCGTGCCGCGTATGCCAATGCGCCCAACCGACCCGCCAATAACCCTAATAATAATACCGGCAATCCCGCTGCAACAGCAAAGGGCGGGAAAAAAGGCGATGAAAATAAAGGCGCAGCAAACAAACTGATGCAGCAAAACGGTCTCACTCCGCAGCAACAGCAGGACGGTTCCACCATAGCGCCGAAAGCGGATACCATCCGCAATAAGAAAGGCAAGATCATCCGGATCAAAAAGCCGAAGGAAAAGAAAGTAAAAACCCCGAAAGATCCCAACAAACTGCCGCAGGTGGGCGGGGTAGGCAAGGTTTTCCTGCAATTGATCACATCCCTCAAACGCGCCGGTATCCAGTACACGGAAGATTTCGGAACGACATTGCCGGGTTATATGGACAGCACGAAGCTGCTTGGCCAGAATTTCAGGAGCGGCGAACCCGGTTTCGGATTCATATTCGGTTACCAGCCCGACACTTCCTGGATCAACCGCTTTGGCGGGAAGGGATTATTGTCGACAGATACCCTGGTCAGCAAAATGATCCAGCAGCGGTATAACCAGCGGCTCAACCTCACGGCGCAGGTAAGTCCCTTCCGCGATTTCAATATCGATATCAACCTCGACAAGACTTTTGACAAACAGTATTCGGAACTGTACAAGGATACCAGCAAATTCGATAACGTGGGGCTGACGCGTCTCAACCCCTACGCGATGGGAAGTTTCAGCGTGAGTTATATCGCTTTCCAGACCCTGTTCGGCAAATTTGATCCGAATGTATTGTCTGAAACCTTTAAAACATTTGAAAGCAACCGGGCGCTGCTCTCCAAAAAACTGGCAGGTGTCAATCCCTACCAGGGCGGTACGATCGATCCCAATGACCCGGGTTATTACAAGGGTTACGGACGCTATGCCCAGGATGTGGTGATTCCCGCCTTTATCGCGGCATATACCAAGAAGGACCCGCTGAGCCTGAAGCTGACGAAGAACAGCAACCCCAATATCCGTTCCAACCCGTTCTCGGGAATTATTCCCAAACCAAACTGGTCGATCAATTATACCGGGCTGAGCAGGATCAGGGGACTGGATAAGATATTCACCAATTTCACGCTGCGCCACGGCTACCACAGCACGCTCAGCATGAACAGCTTTAATACGGCCCTCTTGTTTGCGGATCCGTTCCGGGTAGGTTATCCTTATTTCCGTGATACGCTTACGGGCAACTTCATCCCATATTTCCTGGTGCCGAATATCACCATACAGGAAGCATTTGATCCGCTGATCGAGGTCGATATGACCTTTACCAACCAGCTCACCATGCGTTTCGAATACAGCAAACGGCGTCAGCTCAGCCTGAGCCTGATCGATTACCAGCTCGCGGAAAACCGTTCCACCGAAGTCACTTTTGGTTTCAACTGGCGGCAGAAAGGATTACCGCTGATCAAGAAGCTGCCCTTTATGAAAGGGAAGATGGACAACGACGTTACGATCAAAATGGATTTCAGCCTGCGTGACGACGCAACGGCCAACAGCAAGCTTGACCAGCGCACTTCATTCGGAACCGCGGGCCAGAAAGTGATCCGTATCGCGCCATCGATCGATTACGTGGTGAATAATAAGGTCAGCGTTAACCTCTATTTCGAACAAAACAAAAATATCCCCAAGATCAGTAACGCCTTCCCGATCACCAATACAAGGGGCGGGGTGAAAGTGCGGATCTCGCTAACGCAATAAGAAGCCCTCACCGTTCCCGTCGTAAAAGGTTTTGCTATATTTGACCGGTCACCGGTACCGGAGGCACCGCTTCGGTATTCCGCATTCATCATCTTTGATTTTTTTCATATGCCCAGCATCGCATTTATTACCGGCGCCACTTCGGGATTCGGGGAAGCCTGCGCCTATACTTTCGCCGCGCATGGTTACGACCTGGTCATCAACGGCAGGAGATCCGTCCGTTTGCAGGAACTCGCCACCCGGATCGAGAAAAAATTCAACGTCGCCGTATTGCCACTCAGCTTTGATGTGCGTCATGAAAAAGCCGTGTTCCATTCCATCGCATCGATCCCCGACAGCTGGAAATCGATCGACGTGCTGGTGAACAATGCCGGGCTGGCCATGGGCCGAGATTATTTTGATGAAGCCGACATGGAAGACTGGAACACCATGATCGATACCAATATCAAGGGATTTTTATACGTGGCCAAAGCGGTGTCGCAGCTGATGGTTGCAAATAAAAAGGGGCATATCATCAATATGGGATCCATCGCGGGCCGTGAAGTATATGAAAAAGGAAATGTGTACTGCGCCACCAAGTTCGCCGTGGATGCGCTCAGCCAGTCGATGCGGATCGACCTGCTTCGCCACGGCATCAAGGTAACGGCTATCCACCCGGGGGCAGCGGAGACAGAATTTTCGCTCGTCCGGTTCCGGGGGGATGAAGCCACGGCTAAAAAGATCTACGAAGGGTTGAAACCGCTGACCGCGCAGGACGTGGCCGACGTGATTTATTATTGCACCACCCTGCCGCCCCATGTCTGCATCAACGACCTGTCCGTTACCTGCCTTCAGCAGGCCAGCACGATCTATTTCAACCGGCAAAACCCTTGATGCCGGTCAAAAAACCGGATCGGATTCATTTTTTCTTCTATCTTACGGGTAATTACCGCCTTATCCTTCCTGTTGGCCTGAAACTTGCCGTAATTTCCCTGCGGAAATCTACCCGTACCGTAAAAAACGTTTACTGAAATTTAAACAGTTAATGAACGGGATTTAATTTTATGCGGAGCATCCAATACCATCGTAAAGCCCTCATGAAAAAACCGATCCTACTTCTCGCTTTTTTATCCGTTATCAGCGGCGCCGTTTTTTCACAGGAAGTCATCCGCCAGCAATCCTGCAATAATGAAATGATCAGCAAACAGGTTGACAGCCTGAAGGACCTCTATAGCAAAGACGGATATATTCTGCTCAAGGAAGCATCGATCAGTATGGAAAGCGAATACGAGATGCCGGTGATCGTGCCCCTGACCGAGGGTTCCTGGTACCAGTTCGTGTTTATCGGCGACTATACTTCCCGCTTATATGAAGTGCGGATGTACGACTGGCAGGAGCGGATGGTGATCTTCCGCCAGAAAAGATGGGGTGATGTGGACGGCAATGTGATCAGCTATACCTATGTTCCCAAATTTTCCGAATTCCATATGATGAAACCCGTGCAGGTGAATAAACAAAAGAAAAAGAACCTTTGCGGGTACGTGATGCTGTTCAAGCGGACTGGCGAACAACAGGCCGGGTCAGTAAGTCCCACCGGTAAGAATCCTTAACGCAGTAATTATTCCCCCAATAAAAAATCCCGCCAGTCTGACTGAGCGGGATTTTTAATGCCGTATTGGAATTTACAAAAGCGGAACAGCGGGTAAATTCAGCGCTGTACTTCATTCGCGATGTATATGATTGCCTGGTTCTTTATTACCTGATCAGCGTCACCGTTCCCTTCAAAAACAGAGATTTGCCCGTGTAATCGACCGCGCTTACCATCCAGACGAATACGCCGCTTCCCTGGATCTTGCCATTGAGGCGGCCGTCCCAGCCCTGGCGGTTCACATTTGTATAGAATACCCTTTCTCCCCAGCGGTTAAAAATGGTGAAGTAATTCAGTTGACGGATACCCACGCAGATCGGGCGGACCACATCATTCAGCCCGTCGTTATTGGGCGTAAACGCGGTGGGTACGAACACGTAGGGAATCGTTTTGTACACGTAAACGGTTACATAAGCCGAGTCGGCGCAGCCCACTTCATCGCTAACGATCAGTTTGTATTTCACGCTGTCGATGGTGGGACCATATACCGCGATGGGATTGGCGATATTGGTATTGGTGAGCCCGATGGAAGGCGACCAGAAATAGTTGAGACCGCCTGTTCCCTGTAACTGCAGGGGCTGGTTAACGACGACGGTCGTGTCCTGACCGGCATAAGCGTGCAGTTTTTGCTTAACGGTTACAAGAATCGTATCGCGGCCGGGTTTCGGGCAGCCCAGGGTATCAAATACCGATAAAATGTATAGGGTCGTCCGCGGCGGGGTAGCCACCGGGTTCAGGATATTGGGATTGCTGAGGTAACTGGTGGGTGTCCAGGTAAAACTTGAACCCACGATGCTGGCGTTTAGTTGTCCCGGGGTATTGTAACAAATGCTCATGTTGTTCCCTGCGTTGGCGAAGGGATAGGGAATCGTGGTAACGGTTAGTGAATCGGAGGCCGAACAGGTTCCGATGGATGCTACGACTTTATATTGTGTAGTTGAATTGGTAACAGCGACCGGGTTGATGATATTGGGATTATTCAGGTTGGCGGCAGGGGTCCAGCTGAAACTCAGCCCGTCAGAAACGGCATAAAGTTGTATCGGGTCTCCCTGGCAGATGGTAGTATCGTTCATGGCCTGCAGCGAAACCGCGTTCACCACCCTTACCTGCACCGAATCGCGGTTGGTGCATCCCGCGTCATCCAGGTCAACATAATACCACATGGTACCCGGTGGCGTTACGGTGGGATCGGGTGTATTGGCATTGATGATATTGATGGGAGGGGTCCAGCTGAAATTTCCGGTGCCGGTTGCATGAAGCTGGACGGGATCGTTTTTACATACAAGTGTATCGTTAAAGGCTAACCCGATACTGGGTTTATCCAGCACATCAATGGTCACCTGTGCCGTGTCGATACAGCCCTTGCTGTTGGTAACGATCAGCTGTACATCTTTTGGCCCCGCGCCCGCGTAGGTCCAGACCGGGTTCCGGATATGCGAGGTATCGTCAAGGGTCGTCAAATCACCAAAATCCCAGCGCCAGCTGTCCACCACCCCGTAACGGGTATTGGTGGTATCGGTAAACTGGAAAGGGTTATTATAGCAACTGCCGTTGAATATAAAACCCGGGAAGAAGCCGGGAAATACCCTGACCACCTGAGTGGCGCTGTCGGCGCATAAACCGCCCACGATGGAAACTTTCAATTTGACAATGTAAACACCGGTATCCGAAAAAGTATGCGAAGGGGTGGGGAGGAGGGAAGTATCCTGGCTGCCGCTGGCCGGGTCGCCGAAGATCCACAGGTATTCGGAACCGGGAGGATTGCCGGGAGCATCATTCTGGAAATTGACGGTAAAACCGTCGCAGGTGGCGTTCTTTGGATTCAACTGTACCTGGAGGGGAACGCAATCGCCGATCGTTACGTGCAGTTCTTTGCGCGTGGTGGCGATCAGGGTCCCGTTCCTGAATTCATTCACGCAAACGCAGATCACAAACTGCCCGGGTATATCGGGAGCGATCCCGCTGATCAACCCTGTACGGCGGTTGATGGTAACACCCGAACCCATGGGCTGCGAACCGGAAAAGGGTACCTGGTAGGGAATGATATTATAAGGTGGCGGAGCCGCAGTCGGCGGGGCCGAATTGGCGCCCGCATCACCACCCTGGTAAGCGCTGCAAAAAGTATAGGTCAGCGAATCGCCGTCGAGATCGCTGGCCTGGAATGAATACTGGAAATAACTGTTGCGGCAAACCACGGCGGTATCATTGATCAGGAACGTGGGACTGCTGTTGGTTTCCGCGCCGGGGGCGGCGGCGGTGCCGGGAATCGTGATGGTAAATGTATTTCCCACATTACCGCTGTTTACCACATTATTGATGCCCGCAATCCGGCAGCAGCGCTGGTAGGAGACCGTGTACCCGTCGGGGGTCGACGGCAGTTCGATGGAAGGAAGATTATATATGACGATATAATAATAGCAACCCCGCTGATCGCCCGTAATGCAGGGTTCGTCGCGCACTTTATCGAGGGTATACTGCGAGGTAATGGGCACGCTCACATCCTGTAAGAACTGGTTGTTCCCGGCATTAAAAATGGTAAAATTGATGGGATTGTTGAGCTGTCCCGAAGAAGGGGTACAGATCATGTAAACGGTGAGGGTGATCTGGTAGCGCAGGTTGGTGCCGGCCCCCGGGCCCAGGTATTTATAGGTAAAAAAGCCTCCCTTGATATGGGCAGCTTCTGCGCCCGCCGAAAGCAGTAAAACGGAGACTATGATCAGGAATAGTCGTTTCATTGATCGGATTATTATCAGCTAAATCGCATTTTCCATCAAAAAATTTACCAGGATACGGTTACTGGCCTCCGTTTCTTCCAACATTCCCATATGGCCCGATTTCCGGAGGATGTGAATGTACGATTTTCCCGGGAGATGGCATTGTTTCAGGGTGTCCTCCATGGGGACGGCGGTATCGTATTTTCCCATGATAAACAGTACAGGCAGGGAGCAGTTTTGTAACAATTCCGAGCGGTCGGGCCTGTTGATCATCGCCTCGTAATAAGAAACGAGGGCCGGGGCCGAAAAGTTGTGCTGTTTTTCAAGGAATTCACCGGTCATGCCGGGCCTTTCATTTTTAGACGGGGGTGAGAACAAATTGGGTATAATGGTTTTCAGGAAGGCAAAGGCGCCGTTTTCTTTTGTAAAAACGATCCCTTTCCGGCGGGCCGCTTTCTTTTCATCGCTGTCGGCATAAGCGGTAGAATGAAAAAGCCCGAAAGCGTTTAATGATTGCGGGAAAAGTTGAGCGAACGCAAGTGTGATATAGCCGCCCATGCTGTGGCCGATCATGGTCGCCCCTGGCCCCCCCGGGGGTGGGGCCTGGCGAGACTTCGTTAATTCGTGATGCATTCCCGTTTCTTCCGTCATCATTTCTTTATCCATGATGGCCTTGATTACGCGGGCCATGCCTTCGATGCTCATATCTTCCACCATGCCGGAGCGGCCCGAGCCGGGAAGGTCGGGTACGATCAGCCGGAACCCGGATTGAAGAAATTCCACCTGCCTGTCCCAAACGCTGCCGTCCTCCCCGAAACCATGCACGAGGAAAACGGCAGGGCCTTCGCCGCAGACGCGGTAGAAGATCTTTCGGGAGTGATAAAGTAAAACTTTATTCATACTTCCGGGAATAAGGAGGTATAAAATTAGCCACTGAAACACTGAGGCACTGAATTTTTTATACATCTTTTATGTTGCGGGGAATCAATAGACCACCCGTTTAATTTCCAGTTTCATTTTACCGAAATTTAAAATAAGCCCCACTTTACATCCGGAGCATTTAAGGTAGTTGATGGTTTGTGCAAGATCTTCCTCTGCAATGCCCCCTTCTTTTGCTTTTATCTCCACAATTACTTTATCAAAAACCACAAAGTCTGCAAAAAATTTATGAGGTAGTATTGTTTGTTTATAATGAATCAGGTATTCTTTTTCCCTTGCGTACCCGATTGCATCAACACCCAATTCATACGCGAACGCATCTTTATAAACGATTTCCAGGAATCCGGCCCCCAGTATCTTATGTATGCCGATTGCAATCCTTAAAATCAGATTTGTTTCATCCTGTAACGGATAATCAGCCCGGTTGAATTTTTCCTGTTGCATAGTTTGATTTTTAGGTGAAAAAATAGTACCTCAGCCCTTGTGCTTCGGGTGGTTCTCACCGTTAACGTCCGTCTTGCAGCAGTAATTAATTCACTAAATGTACCGGATGGATAATCCGGGTATCAGCGTATTCGTGGTCGCCCTTACCAGAAAAGTATCCGGTATTGAAAGTACAACTAAACCCGGATTTACGTTTCTAAATGCACGGAAGTATTCTATTGCACAGAGACATAAAAAGAATAAAATTCTGTGTTTCTGTGCCTCAGTGGCCATTTACCTCCAGCGCCGGAAATTTCTTCTTGAAGAATTTCTTCAGCAATTTCAACCCCATCACCCACAGGATCAGGATCCCGCTCAGAACCACCATCAGTTTGGAGAGCAGGTCCCCGTACCGGGCAAAAAACGTGATGCTGTTTTTCGGCTGAAAGGCGAGTTTGATCGCGGCCACGGTATCATAGGGGCGGGCATTGATCACCCTTCCGCAGGGATCGATAAAACAACTGATGCCCGTATTGGCGCTGCGTGCCACCCAGGTGCGGGTTTCGATGGCGCGGAGACGGGCATAATTCATATGCTGCTTATGCCCCGGGGTTTTCTTCCACCAGCCATCGTTGGTGATCACGCAGATGATATTGGCGCCCTTGCGCGCATAATGGCTCATGTATTCGCCGTAGATGCTCTCATAACAGATGGCGGGCGCGATTTTAAAACCATGTTTCTCATCCAGGACGGTTCTTTTATCCTGTTTGGCATACCCGGCCGTCGTTCCCCCGAATTTATCAAACCACTTGCTCAGGAATTTCAGGAACCAGGGCAGGGTTTCCACCCCCGGTACCAGCATGGATTTATGGTAAAAAGCGGAAGGGCCGGCGCTGTCGAGTAAGACCGAACCGTTGTACGACTCGTAAAAATAGCCGTTGAATTCTTCCGTGTATTTCGTCCGTTGCGCAAACTGCCGGTAGCTTTCGATGCCGGTGAAAAGCGTGATATCCGGGTGCCGCCGCAGGAAGGCCCAGAGCGGGTTCAGGAAGAAGTTTTCCTTCATGCCCTCCTCGTTGATCCGGTTTTCCATGTACAGGGCCGTTTCGGGCCAGACGACAAGGGCCGTATGGTCGTCGATCTCTTTTTCGCTGGTGGCGATCAGTTTCTGCAATTGCGCGTCGAAAGTGCCGGTGCTTATTTTTTCATAGGGATCGATATTGGGCTGTACCACCACGATATTGGAGCCGGCCGGGTTTATTTTTTCGCAGGTAAAAGCCAGCCGGGACAGGGCGATCGGTAAAATCAGTAATATAACGGCGATGGCCAGATGTTTATATGTTTTCCCCGATTCGCGGGCGAAATTCTTTTTCAGGTGCAGGAACAGGAAAATATTCACCAGCAGGATCCAGAGCGTGCCCCCGCTGCTGCCCGTGTATTCGTACCATTGCACCCATTCGGTATGCGTGGCAAAGGCGTTGCCCAGCGTGAGCCAGGGCCAGCTCAGTCCCCAGTCGTGCAGGTGAATGTATTCAAAGCACATCCAGTAAGCTACCAGTGAGGCGTAACCGATTTTTTCTCCCAGCCATTTTTTGGTAACGCTAAAGCCCAGCCAGGGCAGGGTCATAATGAGGCTGTTAGCGAGGAAGGCGGAGACGGCTCCGGGTTGGGAGGCATTCCAGATCCACCAGGTGGCGGCCACGTTCCAGACCAGCATCGTGAGATAGGTAAGCCCGAAGAATTTAAAACGGTTTTTCATCCCCGATTCCAGCCAGAGCAGCGGAACCCATGCAAAAAAGACAAGGAAAGTAAGGGGGGAAACAGGCCAGCCCGCCCAGAGCAATATACCGGAGGAAAGCGCGAACAGCAGGTTGGTGTACCGTTTCAAGAAATTGTTTTGGTAAAAATAGAAGTTGTTGCGGGATGCCGGGAATAAAAATTTCCATAAAAATAAAGTTTTGTGGAAATGGTTTCCGGCGACATCTGATGTAGCAAAAGTATTGCCATGCAAACCAACGAGATTTTATCAGCCCCGCTGATCGACCTGGTCTTTGACGGCCGCAACAAAGACTACGGCGCTTATGAGCTCCGCAAAACCTATTCGAAACGTATCGGGAAAGCATTATTGTTCACCGCCGCCTTATTACTGATCGCGTTTGGCGGCGCGGCACTGGCCGGCAGTTTCCGTAAGACGGTGAAGAAATACAAAATCGGCCCGGGTATCGAACTGGCCGACCTCCCCAAAGAAAAGATACCCGAGAAAATCCCCCCGCCCGAGAAGACTTCAAAGCCGGAACCCCCGCTAAAGACCGAACGTTTCGTAACGCCCCAGATCAAAGACGACGCGGATGTGGATGACCGCCCCCCATCGCTCGATAACCTGGATTCGGCCCGGATCGATGTGGATACAAGGGATGGCATTGTGGATGACGGTACGATGAAGCCGGATCCCCAAAAATTCGATAACGGCACCGGCATCCTTGACAAGAAACCCGATGACGGATCGGATGAACCCTTCCGCACGGTGGAGGTGGATGCCCGGTTTAACGGGAACTGGAAAGCATTCCTCGAAAGAAACCTCAATCCCGAAGTGCCGGTTCAGCATGACGCGCCCGCTGGCCGTTACTCTGTCGTCATCCAGTTCGTGGTGGATAAGGAAGGAAATGTGAGTGATATCACGCCGCTGACCAGTCATGGTTACGGGATGGAAGAAGAAGCGCTGCGGGTATTAAGAAAAGCGGTCAAATGGGAACCGGCGATACAAAACGGGATAAAAGTGAAAGCTTACAGGAGGCAGGTGATCATTTTCCAGGTGGTGGAAGAATGAGCTGGGAATGATGAGTCGGGGGCCCGGAGTTTGGAATCCAGGCTCCCGACTCAACTATTATTGTATTGGGAGTTTGATTATCGACGGCTTTATTATGCGCATCAATTCATCAGCGAATCACAACCAATTTCTTTGAAGTAACCTGCCTGCCTGTTATCAGTTGTACAAGGTAAGTTCCTGGCTTGTCAAACTGTATGTTCATCTTGTTTTGCTGAAGGACGTATATCTGTTTCACTACCTGTCCACCCGCATTTATAATGCGAATCATTCTTTCTTCCATATTTGCAACTGTCATATTCAAAGTCACTGTAAAATTGCCATGGCCCGGGTTGGGGTAAATATTGAATCCGGGCTCAGGCCTTGCTTCGATTTCGAATTCGCCCCGGTTTGCAACAGTACCGCTACAAGGTCCCAAATAATCTCCATGAGCCAGGTGGGCAGGAACTGCATTGGGATCGACACAAATCTCAACCCATGGATTAGTCGCACTGTTAGTGTGATGACAAATTCTTACTTTCTGGTTATTACCGTTATTGCATCTTGCGTCTTCGGCAAATATGGTAGCGCAATCAGTGGCTATACAATTATTGGCATCAGTAATCGTAGCACATAATTCTGCTGTATCCATCAGGCAAATAGTAACTGATGCAGTTGAGGCACCAGTCATTGTTTCACCCGGCAATAGTGCCCTGTTCAAAGTCCAGTTGTAAGTAAACGGAGCCGTGCCATTGGTTATGACAACCGTTTTTGTTTTGCATTGAGCAGGTGGATAACCATAATATAAATATTCATCAGGACCCGCATTCGCTGTCATAATGCAGCAGTTTTCATCAATTTGCCCATTGCAATTATCATCAATATTGTTACCGCATATTTCCGCCGCTCCGGGATGTACGGCATTATTTGCATCATTACAATCAAGATTGTTGGAGACATAACCAGACGGAGGGGAACATATTGTTATGGTTATTGAGGGGTTTCCGTAACCGTCCCCATCGACATCGGCATACCAGGCGATTGGGCTGAGAGAAACAGGCGTAGATCCAACCCAGTTGGAAGTAGATCCATTAAGTGCGAAATTGTTCAGCGTACCGTTATGGTTAAAGGAGGAGACATCTGTTACATTTATAAGCCCGGTATTATTTCCATTTGAAATTCCCTGGTCGCAGGGATAATACGCAACAAGAGATGTCTCGCTGGCCGGATTCGAAAGGCGGGCTGACATATTATTTGCAATCTGCGATTGCGTACGGGCCGAATTCCATAACCTGATTTCATCCATCATGCCGTTGAAATTCCTTCCGCCGAATTCGCCGAGGGTTTTGCCGCCAATCCATATATTGTTATCGCTTTCGGAACCAAGAATTGTACCTGCTACCGGCGCTGAGCCCGCAGGAATGCCATTAATATAAACCCTCACCTCATTTACATCTTTCACTAATGCTAAGTGCTGCCATGTATTTGGAGTGAGTTGGAAAACGACACCACCGCTTGTAATGCTTGCCGGAATACCAAATTGCCAGTTCGGACCATCTTTCTGGCAAACCCAGCGCACATTGCCGTAATGACGATTATCAATAATATCTGCATACTCTACCTGGGTTTGCGACGGGTTCACCCAAAGTTCAACGGTAAACACCTGGTAGTTCCACCAGTCGCCCACAGCCATATAATCGTTTGAACCATCAAAGTGCAGAGCGATGCCAGATTCATCTATTTGGCCATCACAATCATCATCAGAGCCATTGCAAACTTCTGTTCCACCGGGGTGAGAAACGTTCAGCATATCATTGCAATCAGTGTAATCAGCAACATAACCTGAAGGTGCTGTACAGGCAGTTGTCATCACTGACGGGTTTCCAAATCCATCAATATCTGCATCCTGGTACCAAATTGGAACAACACTGAATAGTATCGGGGAACCAACCCAGTTGGATGTTGTTCCGGTCAATGCAAAATTGAGTAGTGTTCCATTGTGATTGTATGCAGAGTTATCTGTTACCGAAATGAGCCCTGCATTATTGCCGTTGGCTATGCCCTGGTTGCAGGGAAAATATGCAACAAGATGAGTTTCGGCAGCAGGATTCGTAAGGTGCCCGGACATATAGTTTGTGATCTGTGTTTGCGTACGGGCCGAATTCCATAACCTGATTTCATCCATCTGGCCATTGAAATTTCTTCCGCCGAATTCGCCGAATGTTTTGCCGCCGATCCATATATTGTTATCGCTTTCAGAACCAAGAATTGTACCTGCTACCGTCGCTGAACCCGCAAGAATACCATTAATATAAACCCTCACCTCATTTACATCTTTCACCAATGCTAAGTGCTGCCATGTATTGGGAGTAAGTTGGAAAACGACACCACCACTTGTAATGCTTGCCGGAATACCAAATTGCCAGTTAGGACCTTCTTTCTGGCAAACCCAGCGCACATTGCCGTAATGATGATTATCAATAATATCTGCATACTCTACCTGGGTTTGCGACGGGTTCACCCAAAGTTCAATAGTAAATACCTGGTAGTTCCACCAGTTTCCAACACTCACAAAATCATCCGAGCCATCGAAGCTGAGCGCATTACCCAAAACCTGGTCTATATATGAATCACAATTATCGTCAATGCCGTTACATATTTCAGGAGCATTGGGATTGCATTGTGCTTGGACCTTATTTGCATGAACAATCCAGCCCATGCTAACGATTAGCGCCAGTAATATTTTTTTCATAATAGTATTTCTAAGGTGAATGAGGCGTGATTGTTATCTTATGGGTGGCTATTAATTATTGCTTTACAAATTTTATTGCGGATGTCATTTGGTCTGATTGGAGATAATAGACCCCGGGAACAAATTTTTGAATATCGATCAGCGATTGTGCATTGACAATAAACTGTCGATAAATCATTTTCCCGGAAGCATCATAAATGCTGACTGTTCCCAATAATTTATTATCCTTGTTTCGAAGCGTTATTTGCCTGTTTGCAGGATTGGGATAAAGAATGATATTACAAGCATTGTAAGTTGTTTCAGAACCAATATTTCCAGGACGGGCAATGGGAGGCGCCGCCATTTCATATTTAATCAACATCATATCATAATAAGCACTTCCCGGCGATTGAGTAGAAGAAATTGTCATATTGCCATAATCATAACTGCCCTGGAGATTTTCTGCAATTATGTAACCGGTTGAGGTTTTTGATAATTTGGGATAACCGGAAAACTTTGAATTCTGAATATTCGAAGAGACGGTGGAATCAACCTCGGCTCCGTTATTGGCTGAAAATTCTTTTAATGTATAGTCCCGTAATACCGCAGGATTTCCATTGGGAAGCGTAATCAGATTTCCATTTGGCGATTGAATACCCGGCATTGTCGCCCAGGCACAGGCACCTGATAAATTATATTTTGCCATATAGCCTGTGCCTGAATTTGATGTTGTCAATGCAGGCCCGCCAAAATTGATTGTGCCGGGGCCAAACACCCCAATTAAATAAAGACTGTTATTATCAATCACCAGTGAATTAGACCCATTCTTACTGTTTGATACTGATTTTACCCACAAAGGGTTTCCGTTTGCATCCAGTTTTAAAATGACAGTATTGTTGATTGTATCATTGCCCGTACTCACGGTGAAGGTTCCGAATTTTACTGTTCCGAACATACCTATCCTTATATAAGTATTGACTCCATCTGAGACAACAGTACCGGCGGAAGCCCCGGTATTACAAAAGGTTCTGGATGGCTGTGATGGCAGGTACCTGCGGTCCCAAAGTTTGACGCCTGCAGGACTAAATTTGACAACAACAGCGGTTGAAACCTGTGTGTTGGGTCCACAAGAACAGGCATTGGTATTCTTGATCAGCTTATCATAAAGCCTGCCTGCGGCATAAACATTTCCCGCATTGTCGGAAGTAACGGATGTTCCGAGTTCATTGCCATTACAATCCTCATTCGGATTTCCCAGTAAACTTGCCCATAAAAAAGCTCCATCAGGAGACATCTTTGCGACAAACATATCCGTTGTGTACGCCGGGCCAAGTATATATTGCGGGCCGATCTGGGTTGAGGTGAGAATGATATTGTCGAGTTTTATTCTGCCCCAGAACATGCCGGTAATTAAGATATTACCCGAAGCGTCTGCTGCCAATGCCTGAATATATACATTGGAAGAATAATCGGGCAATTGTACCTTATCGATAGTTTTCGCCCACAGGAAAATGCCGGCCTGGTTTTTTTTTGCGACAAATGCCGGCCCCCCCGTAACCTGGAAGTTTCCAAAGCTGATACTGCCGCTGGTGTACCCATAGACAATTACATTTCCATTGTTATCGGTTACAGCTCCATAAAGGGCTTTGGACACCAGTTCATTGTTGATATTTTCATAGTTATATTGTTGAGCATGGCAAATACAGATGATCAAAATAGCCGAGATAGCGGAGAATAATTTTTTCATAACAATAAGTTTGGTAGATAAAAACTTTCAGTAAACATATTTCCAATTGCTAATGCAAACAATCACATAAGAATGTGAATATGACCTGGTATGGAGTAGGCAATCACATCAATATGTGATTTCCCTCTAATCAGGAATTATCGTAATTTGCTTATGGAGTTTCGATCAGAGCCTAAAGGCGCCATCTACCCTGTGCATGACTATTTACAACCAGTAAATCGGAATGCCATGCTTACCCGGCCACCTGCATCGCTGCGAAGAACATACATTTTTCTCCTGCTTATTTATTTTGTTACCGCACTTCATCCATCTTTTGCACAATCCAATAAAGGGATTGATTCTCTGAAGAATGATTTGAAAAATGCAGTGGCTGATACGAATAGGGTAAATACGCTGAATGCCTTGAGCAGAAAACTCAGGGAAGCTTCACAGTTCGTTGAGGCTAAAAAAATGGCTGAGGAAGCTTTATCACTCGGCCGGAAGCTGGATTTTAAAAGAGGGGTGATCGGTGCTTATAACAACCTCGGATCCATTTATACAAATCAGGGTAATTATACAGAGGCCGTAAAAAATCATATGGCTTCCATACAGGTAAAAGAAGAAATAGGAGACAAAAGAGGAATGGCTGTTTCCTACAATATTGTTGCCCAGCTTTATGAAAATCAGGGTAATTATCCTGAAGCCCTGAAAAACCTGTTTGCTTCTTTGAAAATAAGGGAAGAGATCGGCGATAAAAAAGGAACAGCCGGCATGTATTTTAATATAGGCATTGTATATGGCAGCAGGGGTAATTATTCGCAGGCTTTCAGGAACTATCTTGTTTCTTTGAAAATCTTTGAGGAAGTCGGGGATAAAGCAGGAATCGCCAGGTGTTATTCAAATATCGGGGGCCTTTACGGCGCCCAGGGAAATCTCCCGGAAGCGCTGAAAAACTCCCTGGCGGCAATGAAAATCCGGGAAGAGATAGGGGATAAACGGCAGATCGCCAATTCTTACATTATCATCGGGAATATTTATAAGGATGAGAGCCAGGGAAAATATGACGAGGCATTGGAATATTATTTTAAAGCAATTAAATTGTTTGAAGAACTGAATGACAAACCTTCCACGATAGATGTTTACTTCAATATTGCTTTTTTATATTGCGGCCAATGCAAGTATTCCGAATCGTTGAAATATCACCTGGTTGCACTAAAGGTAAGTGAAGAAACGGGAAATAAAAACGGGGTAGCTGCCAGTTATGGGAATATAGGGGATACCTATTACCGCCAAAGCCGGGCTGAGGCCATTCCGGAACAAAGAGAACAACTGCTTACTAAAGCCTTGAACAACTATTTTATTTGTCTTGAAGAAATGAGAAAATCAAATAATGAGGAAGGTATCGCCAATGCCTATAATCATATCGGGGAAACATATTTTGCATTAAAAAATTATTCTAAGGCCAGGCAATTTCTGAAAGATGATTTAGCGCTGTTTTTAAAGCTCGGAAAAATAGATGAGATCAGGGAATCCTATCTTTCTTTATCAAGATTGGATAGCGCAACAGGAGATTACCAGCAGGCATGGGTAAATTACAAACTGTACACTGATTATAAAGATAGCTCGCTTAATAGAGCTAATAGCCAACAACTTGCTCAATTAAGGGAGCAGTATGAATCTGATCAAAAAGTTAAAGAGATCGATCAGCTTAAAAGTGACAGGCAAAGACTTGAAAATGAAAAACAACTCTACAGCTTATTGTTAAGAACGAAACAGGATTCTTTGGACATTGCTGAATCAGAAAAGCAACGGGTGAAACTGGAAAATGAGAAGATCCAGGCCCTTAATCTTTATAATCAGCAGCGGATAGCATTGCTTTATAGCGAAAAACAAATTCAACAACTGCAAATCGAGAAAGACAAGGCAGATTATGCCATGAAAAAAGCTGAAGCGGATAAAAAACAGGAGCAGCTTGCCGTATTAAATAAGGAAAAAACAATTCAAAGCCTGGATCTGAAAAAACAAAGGCAGACCAAGAATTATTTTATTGCAGGGCTGGTCTTATTTACCATTCTTTCATTTTTTGCATACCGGAATTATCGCACCCGTCAGCGATTAAAGGTTCAAATGTTGAGAAATAAAATTGCCAGCGACCTGCACGATGATATTGGCAGCACCTTGAGCAGTATTTCTATTTTTTCACAATTGGCATTGGAAGAATCCAAAGAAGTAAGACCCATGCTGCAAACTATTGGTGACAGCTCCAGGAAGATGCTGGATGCCATGGCTGATATTGTATGGACCATCAAACCCGAGAATGACCAGTTTGAAAAGATCATTTTAAGAATGCGAAGCTTTGCTTATGAATTGCTGGGTGCTAAAAAAATAGAATTCCGATTTGTTACTGATAAAAATATTGCCGATGTTAAACTATCTATGGAGGCAAGAAGAAATCTTTACCTGATATTTAAGGAAGCCACCAACAATATGGTGAAGTATGCAGAAGCCAGTAAAGCCATGTTCAACATCAAAGAAGAACATGGCAAATTGATGATGCTCATAAATGATAATGGAAAGGGGTTTGACAGTAATAAAGAAACGCAGGGGAATGGTCTTAAGAATATGAAGAAAAGAGCAGAAGAAATGGGGGCCGTTTTAAGGATAGATTCATTGCCGGGCATCGGAACAACGATCAAGCTTGAATTAGCAGTATAGCAATGGATATTAAAGTGACCATATTTGAAGACAGCGAAAGCTTACGGACCAGTCTTTTTCATGTCATAAATGAAAGCCAGGGATTCAGATGCGTTGGCGCACATAAGGATTGCATGCATATTATGGACGACATAGCAAAGGATAAGCCTGATGTTGTGTTAATGGATATACAGATGCCAGGTATCAATGGTATTGAAGCCGTAAGTATGCTTAGAGAAAAATACCCTGATCTTAAAATACTGATGCAAACGATCTTTGAGGATAGCGAAAGAATATTCCAATCGATCCTCGCAGGCGCTTCCGGTTATATCTTAAAGAACACTTCGCCTGCCCGTATACTTGAATTCATCAAAGAAACCTACGAAGGCGGTGCACCTATGAGTCCTTCGGTGGCAACGAAGGTTTTAAAGATGTTTGCTGAAAAATCTTCACCGGCTAAACCCCATGATTTCAATTTGTCAGACAGGGAAAAAGATGTTCTTTCTTATCTCGTGGAGGGGATGAGTTATAAAATGATCGCTGATGCCTGTTTCATTAGTTTGGACACGGTAAGAAGTCATATCAAGAATATTTATGAAAAGCTGCATGTTCACTCAAAGGGAGAGGCGGTTGCGAAAGCGATAAAGAGCAGGATCATTTAATAAGGTAGAAGTCGTTAGTTAGGAGTTTGAAGTTAGGGAAAAGCCATGGCTCAATACCGTACATACTGATCCCGGAAGCCAATAACAGTAAATGTAATTCTCTTCTTTCTTTTAAAATGGCAACGCCTTCAGGAGCCTTTCATGCAATATTTATACTTGTTCTGGCAGGGTTGCAGTTTGCCTATTGTTTTACAAATTTTACCGCTGTTGCGGATTGACCTGATTTAAGATAATAAATTCCGGAAGCAAATTTTTGCACATTAATTACTATTTGCGATGCGCCGGCAAAATTCTGATAAACCATTTTTCCTGATACATCATAAATATTGATAGCTCCAAGAGGTGTTTTAGTATTATTTCTTATGGTTATCTCGTTCGTGGCCGGACTTGGGTAAACACTGACTCCGGGGGAAGTATTTTCTTCTGTTATTTGATCACCGGGTATTGTTATTGATCCCGTACAGGGGCCAGGATAATCACAATGTGATTGATGGGCAGCTGCAGCGTTGCTATTAATACAAATCGTGTTGCCGTTGTGGCAGATCTTCATTTTCTGTCCCTGTGGAACCGAAGGATCGCAATCATAATAGTCCAGCATGCCGTCGTTGTCACAGTCGTCATAGTTAAGCAGTATATTTTGTACCTGTGTGTCATCGATCTTTCCGGGGTAGGACATATGAAGGACTATTGAAGTAACCATTTCGGCTCCAACTTGAGAAAGGATACCAGCGTAATCAAAGTTGTCAGAAAAGTCCCAGTCTGTGTAGTCATGTGTTAAAATCAAATTGCCGGTCTCTTGCCAGGTGTTGGGCGCCGGGTTTTACCAATAGAAAAAACGTACAAGGCCTGAATAATTTTGCGACCCAATATAAACATATAACACGATTGATACAGGGCCGGCAGGAACAAAGAACTTGGTCGAAAGGTGCGTGAGGCCGGCAAATGTAATTCCATGCGGGAAAGGCAATTCAATTGTACCGCTTGTACTGGTTTCTACTGCATCACAGCCAAGCCCCGAACTCGTATGAAAGCCGGGACTAAGAATTTGGCTTTTGGAAGGCGCACAGAAGATAAGGCTGCTGAGAAGTATCATTGTGCTAAGAAAATTTGTTTTCATCAAAAAAGTTTAGGTGAAAAAGGCTAACTGGTGAGCTAAATGGAGTTTTCTTATTAGTGAAAGATATTTATTGTTTAACAAATTTTATTGATGCTGTCATTTGATCAGTTCTCAAAAAATAAACTCCTGAAACAAATCTTTGCAAATCAATCGCCGTTTGCGGACTGCCAACATAGTTTTGATAAACAATTTTTCCTGCAGCATTATAAATAATAATGTTGCTGAGCATTTTGTTATCACTATTTCGAATGGTTAGTTGGTTCGTTGAAGGATTGGGAAAGATATTTATAGTTGTGACAGTTGCTTCATCAATATTTGGTTGCCTATTGACTATGGGAGGAGCGGTTTGTGAGTACTTGAGGAGAAGGCTGCTGGTTCCGGTTCTTCCGGCCACATATATATTATTGCTGTTATCCGTACAAATGGAAAGCCCGCGGTCAACGATTGTTGCGCCCCCATCATAATTCATGACCCATTGTTGTATTCCCGATGAATTATATTGGATCGTCGTAGCGTTACGATTGCTGACTCCTGTTCCTCCCGTTATATAGATGTTTGATGATGCATCAGTAGCAAGAGCATGCGGATGATCATCCTCATGGGCGGGACCGTCATAGGTTTTTGCCCAAACCTGCGATCCGGATGATGAACTGTATTTAACAGTTGTCATGTCCTGGCTGGTAAATTGACCGCTGGTCGTGTAACTCCCTCCGGTTACAATAATGTTTCCCGAATTGTCCAAAATGATAGCGCTCGGAAAATCGGTTCCAACCGATGTGCTGTTATTAGTGTAATCGTTTCCGTTCCCATCATAAATGGATGCCCACTGCTGTGCGCCTGAGGAATTATATTTAAGCGTTACCCAATTGATATTCTGATTCTTTCCAGCCTTGATGTAAACCACCCCGGTTACATAAACATTACCCACTCCATCGGCCGTGAGATCTATTGCATATTGTGAAATTTTATCTGCATGGGAATAGGTAGCTGCCCAAACCTGGGCTCCATTTGAAGCATTATACTTAACAGTTAATACAACATTTGTTCTGGTTCCGCCGGGAGTGCCTGAAAGGTGCATTCTGGCGACTCCGGAAACATAGACAAAGCCATTTTTAAAAATAACTTTTTTATTAAGCAGGCTTATTGAACCTCCGTTATCAGGATCAGCGTTGTAAGTACTTGTCCATTGCAGTACACCCGAAGGATCCAGCTTTACTGTTTTGATCAGGTTGCCTGATTCAACCCCGCAGATATAGATGTTGTTACTTCCATCTATTGCCAGGCTTTGAGAATAAAAAGTGGTTGCTACTGACCAAAGCAATTGCCCGCTTGCATCATATTTCACGGTGGCGCCGGCATTTCCCCTTCCGGTAATAATGACGTCACCATTACCATCCACAGCAACTGCATATGCTAATCCTGTGGTTGCTCCTGCAGGAATAATGGTTTGGGTCCAGAGCAGGTTTCCGGCAGCATCATATTTCTGGAGTAACATGGAAGAGCCGGACGACCCTGTGGTATAGATATTTCCGGAATTGTCCAATGCCACCGCATTATTATTTCCAGGGCTGTAGGTCTGTGCCCAGTCCTGGTTAACCTGTGCATGAATGCAAACGGCGGAAATAAAAATGGCTGCGATTGAGAATAATATTTTCATAAAAAAGAATTTATTTGATGAGTAAAAGAGGCATAGTGTATGATTTAATCCCTGACGCAACGAACGGATAACCCAATCTGTTTAGGGTCGCTGTCTCTGCGTACGAAGCCATTGTCGAAGTACGGAGACCGGTTCCAGGCATGGTCTGGCCCATTTTCCGTGGCAGTCCAGAACGAGCCGTATTCACCAAAAAGAATGAAATCACCGTAAAAGTTGCGAAAGCCGCCCGCAAGGGCCGTGAAACCGCTGCTGTTTGTTGCATCGCTATTTGGACTTAGCCAATGGGCGGTACCCGTTTCTTTCAGCGCACTACCTGCAACTTCATCCCCTCCTAAACAGGTAATTAAAGTTGCCCATTCATCGTCACTAGGAACATGCCAGCCTGAAGGAGCTAATCCTCTTGGATCAGTAACGGCAAACCAATTATATAGTTTACCATAGGTTCTTCCGTTGGCGGATTTATTTTCATACCAGCACCATGCCCCCGTTGTTAATCCCACCCATTCAGAGGGATCTGAAACTTCCGGTATCGGGTCGCCGTTACGGTAGGTGCTAACATCCAGGTTTCTGAGCATCCACTCTTTGCCACATATACTTACTGATTCAATACAAGCACCCATTACATCGCCGTGCGCCTGGTGGGAGGGCCATGCTGAATAATTGATGGATATCGTATGACCGTTATGGCAAATATCAATTTTATTGTCACCTTCTGCTGCTTCAACGTTGCCTGCCTGCCTCTGGAGGCCCTGCATATTTTCATTGGAAATTTGTTTTTGACAGGCCGTGAATAAAAAGACGGCAAGAAATAACGGGAGTAACCTTTTCATAACAGTAATTTTTGGTTCTGGTGGAGAAAAAGGAAATCGTTAACACCCAAATTTGATGCGATGGGGTTTTCGAAACAATACCTCAATTGGGGAGAAATGGAAGGAATTTCTGTGTTCAGATGATCTTTTCCCTGATGGCCTTGGCAACCGCTTCGGTACCGGAAGCAACGTGCAGTTTCGTATAAATGCTTTTTACATAAGTCCTCACTGTTTCATAGCTCAGGAAAATTTTTTCGGCCACTTTAGGCAATGTAAGCCCTTCAACCATGCAGCTAAGAATTTCTTTTTCTCTTACCGTTAAATGGTATTCCGGTGTTGAGGTTTCGGCTGGAAATATTTTCTGAAAAAGATTGAATACTTTAGAAGCAATGCCCGGGCTCATGGCCGACCCGCCGGTATAAACATCCTTGATGGCATCGAGCATTTTAACAGGGGAAACATTTTTAGTGATATAGCCATTGGCGCCGGCGCATAGGGCGGAGAATATTTTTTGTTCATCTTCAAATACCGTTTGAATCAGTATTTTAAGTTGCGGCCTGATCTCTTTTAATTGACGGGTGGCTTCAATACCATCAATACCATACATCTCAATATCCATCAGCACTACATCAGGATCGCTTTTTTCAATATCGTGTTTCAGGTTATTACAGTCGGGGAAAGCTCCTGTACACAGATAACCTTCCACTCCGTTCAGAATGGCCTTGTATGCATCACGCATGACGGGATTATCTTCAAAAATCGCTACACGAATGGCCTTCATTCTATTAAATGGTTACAAAATTAACATCGGTATGGTTACGCTCCATATCCGCAATCAGGTGAATTTAAAAAAAAGCCGGATTAATACGCCTGCTCCCGGTTTTGTTTCGACATATAATTTTCCTTGTATTTCTTCCGCTCTTTTTTGCATATTGGCCAGCCCGTTTCCGGAGCGCATATTGCCTTTGTCAAATCCTTTTCCGTTATCCGCGATAAGTAATTCAGCACCTGTGGCAGTTGGCTTCAGGCTTATCCGTAATGTACTGCAATCAGCGTATTTAACGGCATTGTTGATAGCTTCACGCGTGATCATGTAAATATTTTTACGCAGCGTGATGTCGAGATCTTTTTTCTCCATTACAGGATCAATAAAAAATTCCAGTTTAATATTTTTGGCTGTCGTCATGGCCTGTGCATAGTTGCGAAGCTTACCCGCCAATTGACTGAAGCTATCATTCTCTGCATTGATCGACCAGACTATATCACTTAATTTGTTCAGCATATCGTCACTATAGTTTGTGATCTTATCCAGGTATTCACTATTGTTACCAGGTCTTTCTTTTGCCAATTGACTGAATATGCGGATACCGCTAAGGGTGGCGCCAACATCATCATGAAGATCCTGAGAAATTTTTGTCCGCAGTTGCATTAGTTTTTTCAATTGACGAATACGGTATTTGTAAAACCAGAAGAGTATTGCGGACACAGCAAGAGCACATCCACTATAAAACCAGACGGTCTTCCACCAGGGTGTTGAAATGTTAAAATAGATCTCTGCGGGAGTTTCATTCCACTCACCATCACTGCCTGCCGCTTTCACCAAAAAATGATAACTGCCGGGAGCAAGGGTAGCATAACTGATGGAATGTTTAGCGCCTGCCATCACCCAGTCTTTATCAATTCCCTCCAGCTTATATGCAAACTTGTTGGCGGAAGGATTTCTAAAATCCATGGCGGCGAAATCAATGGTCACATAATTCTGATCATGTTTCAGCGAAATAGTTGAGAAGACAGAAATGGATTTATTGAATACTTTAAAATCAGTGATCTGTACCTGTGGTTTTGTGCCGGGAGTTAATACACTATCCGGGTGGAAATAATCGATACCATCCATACCGCCCATCAGTAAGTAACCATTTTCTGATTTGCAGGCTGAATAACGGTTGAATTCTGAATTATTCAACCCATCTGAGCGGGAAAAGTTTTTGAAGACTTTTTTCGAAGGGTCAAAGCAGGAAAGACCATCTGCAGTGCCGATCCAAAGTCTGCCCCGGTCGTCTTTTACCAGGTTAAATACCGAATTATTGCAAAGGCCATCAGCTGAGGTATAATAGAAGAAACGTTCGTTTTCCCGGTCATAGTAATTCAAGCCTCCTCCCTTTGTGCCAATCCACAGATCACCATTTTTTTCCGGCAAGAGACAAGTAAGTGTGTTACTGTAAATGCTTTTATCGGTATTGTTGAATACATATTTTTTTGATTTTTTGGTATCGGTATCAAACCGAAAAAGTCCCTCGCCGTCGGTAGCAACCCAAATCTCATTATTGATAATTTTTACATCCAGGATGGTTGACTGTACAATTAAAACGTCATCTTCCCCGAACATTTTGATTGAACTTCCTGTAAGCCAAAATCTTTTTTTCTTGTCAAACATTAAAAACAATGGCAATGCCCCATTATAAGGAAGATGAGTTTTCAAAAATAATTTCCATAGTGAACTATCTGCGTACTGCTTGTTTTGTACATAGATATTCCAAATATGCGTCGGATACCCGGCATCATTTAATTGATGATGTTCTGTCCTCCTTTCCGTGAGATCGAGTATCGAATATTGGCGAACTCCCCATTGGTAACTTATTGCAGCTTTGTTCTTCCCCAGGGAATTGATACCTAAAATAAAATTATCTTTCAGGTCAGCGGTTCCAGTCCCTGTAACAAAATGACGAAACAGGTCTAATGACGGATTGAATTTAAAGAGTCCTCCATAACTCCCGATCCAAAAAATACCTGAGCGATCTTTATACAGGCAATTCGTTAAAGTGCCAGCCGAAGTACTTCCGGAACTGTTATAGTGTAACGCTGAGATCTGATTCGATGAATGATCATATTTATAAAGGGACTTCGTAGTTGTAATCCACAGATCTCCATTAGTATCTTCATTAATACCGTTGACAGATCCAAGATTGGAAGCATACAATTCCGGGCTTCCGCCATTTTCAGGGAAATACCTGTAGAAGGCTCCTGTATTCTTTCCGATCCATAATCTTTTACGGCTGTCTATAAAAAGGGTCATACCCTCCTGAACGAATTTGGAATCATATGGAAACACTAAAAATTCACTATACCGTCCGGTTCGGAGTTCATATTTTAGATAACAAATAGTATCGGGGCGAGTAACCGGAATGTAAATATTTTGTTGAGCGTCCTGGAAAATATTACCAATGTTATATATCGAAATTTTGTAACGGCCGGGTATATTTAATGGTGTTAATTGAAGCGTTTGAAAATTGAGTTTGAAAAGTCCGGATGCTGCAATTACGATTGTTTCCTTTTCTTCTTTCCTGATATGATGGGAAAGGAAATGCACTCCCAGGTGTGAGATCGGGGTAAACTGATCCTTTTTGTGGTCATATCGGCATAAACCTCCGGTGGTACCAACATATAGATTACCATCACCATCTTCACATAGAGAATTTACTGAATTTGCAGGAAGAGAATTACTATCCATTGGAACATTCCGATAGATCTTAAAATTGTAACCGTCATAGCGGTTCAGGCCATCGTTAGTCCCGATCCATAAATATCCCCGTTTATCCTGGAGAATGCGAAAAACAACATTAGAAGAAAGTCCATTTTCTGTAGAAAATCTCTCAACTTTTAATTGTCCTTGCTGGGCAAAAGAAATAATACTGCTTACACAAAGAAGTGCAAAGCAGGAGAGGAGGAATAGCGCCGGCTTTCGTATGGGAAGGTTCATTTCCCAAAATGTAATTCAAAATACAAAAACTTTTAAACATGGAATTATATACAAATAAATGAAATCCTATTCGCTGCTTACTACTAACTACTTGTACTTTTATTTCCGACTATAATTCGGCGCTTCCTTCGTGATCTCGATATCATGCGCGTGACTCTCCCGCATGCCGGCATTGGTGATCTTGACGAAACGCGCTTTTTGCAGGGCGCTGATGCTGTCGGCCCCGCAATACCCCATTCCCGCGCGCAGGCCGCCGGTAAACTGGTACACCACTTCTTTCAGGTAACCTTTATAGGCCACGCGTCCCTCGATACCTTCGGGTACGAATTTCTTCACGTCATCTTCCACATCCTGGAAATAGCGGTCGCTGCTACCCGTGGCCATGGCGCCCAGCGAGCCCATGCCGCGGTATTCCTTGAATTTTCTTCCTTCATAGATGATCGTCTCGCCCGGGCTTTCTTCGGTTCCCGCGAAAATGCTTCCCATCATCACGCAGTTGGCACCCGCGGCCAGGGCTTTTACCATATCGCCTGTATAACGGATACCGCCATCGGCAATCAGCGGAATATTTTTTTGTTTTAACACCGAAGCGGCTTCCATGATGGCGGTGAGCTGCGGTACGCCTGCGCCGGCCACGATCCGCGTGGTGCAGATCGAACCCGGACCGATCCCCACTTTCACCGCGTCGGCGCCCGCTTCCATGAGTGCTTTGGCGCCATCGGCCGTACCGATATTGCCGGCGATCACATCGATACCTTTAAAATTCTTCTTTACATTTTTTAAAGCCGTTATCACTCCCTTGCTGTGTCCATGCGCGCTGTCGAGCGCCACCACGTCCACGCCCACGGTTTGCAAAGCCGCCACGCGGTCCATCAGGTCGCGCGTGATGCCAATACCGGCGCCTACCAGCAACCGGCCGAACCCGTCCTTCACCGCGTTGGGATGACTTTTTAATTTCAGGATATCGCTGTAGGTAAACAGCCCGGTCAGTTTTCCCTGTTTGTTGACGATGGGCAATTTTTCCACCTTGGTGGTCTTGAACAACTGCTCCGCCTTTTTCAGGTCGGTTCCTTCCGGCGCCACGAACAGGTTTTCTTTGGTCATCACTTCGCTCACTTTGCGTTTGGGATTATCCTCGAAACGCAAATCGCGGTTGGTGAGGATACCGACCAGTTTACCGTTCCTGTCGATAATGGGAATACCCCCGATCTTGTTTTCACGCATCAGTCTTAACGCGTCGCCGATCGTCGCGTTGGCCGTGAGGGTAACGGGGTCGAGGATCAGCCCGCTTTCGCTGCGTTTTACTTTCCGCACCTGCTCGGCCTGTTTGTCGATGCTCATGTTCTTGTGCAGGATACCCAGACCGCCCTCCCTCGCCAGCGCGATGGCCAGCGCGGCTTCGGTTACCGTATCCATCGCGGCCGATAGTAACGGCACATTGAGCGTGATGTTTTTGGTAAGCCGGCTTTTGATGTTGACATCGCGGGGAAGCACCTGGCTGTAGCCGGGCATCAGCAGCACATCATCGAAGGTGAGACCTTCGCCGAAAAATTGGGGGTTGTCTTGTTTGCGGGGGGCTTGCCCGGATGAAGAAGCCGGACGGGAATTTCTTGTTGCCATGTGCAAAGATAGCAGATTAGGAGAAAATTTTAAATGCTAAATGTTGGATGTTAAATGACCGTGTAAAACCGGATTCCCCCTATTCAAAACCTTCCAAATTATATGAATTTACATGTGAAGAAAGGATGCGCCCCATTTAACATTTAACATTCAACATTCAACATTACCTGATTAGGGTAACAGTCCCCTTTTTAAACACGGGTTGTTGGGTATCCCGGTTAATATAACTCAGCATCCAGACATAAACGCCGGTAGCCTGTTTGATCCCGCCGATAGTGCCGTCCCATTTATCTTTCCAGTTGTTCGACTGGAATACGATCTGCCCCCACCGGTTATAGACCTTGAACTGGTAATTATCCGCTTTGAGGGCATTGTGCGGGCGGAAGAAATCATTTAATCCATCGTTATTGGGGGTGAAGGCCGTGGGCACATCGATCAGGCAATGATCCAGTACGGTCAGGGTTTTTCGGGCGCTGTCGCTGCAGCCCAGTGTCGCATTATATACCACCAGTTTGACGGTGTAATAGGCTTCTTTATTTAGGGTAGGGAAAAGGAAAGGGGGCGGATCCTTCAGGGTACTCGAGCCCACCACATCATAGTTCCACCGCCAGGCATCGATATGGCCGGTGCTGGTGTTCGTTACGGATAAGCGGTCTTCCGGGCAAATCACGTCGTCGGTGGTAAAGGAAGCTTTTACCTCGTTGTCGAGGGTAACGGTTGCTGAAGCCGTATCCGTACAGGTGCCGTTGCTCACCGTGAGTTGGATATTATTGGTGCTGGCCGCCGGGAAAACGATCAGGTGTGTTTGCGTGGTAATTGGGGCTCCGCCATTGAAGATCCAGTTCCAGCTGTTCACGTCATGTGCGCCGTCGTGTGAAAACAGGAGCGTGTCCTTCAGGCAGCCAAACAGCATTTGATACTGGAATACCGCAGAAACGGTATCCGCGGTTGTGAACGGAAGGGTTTGAGTCGGCGTTTCCTGGCCGCATTCATCGATCACCACCGAACCGTCGTCGCCGGCTTTTAACGTAAGCAGGTAAGTGCCCTTTGTATAAATGGGAGCCGAAAATTTTACCGTAATGTATTCCGTTTTATTGTTCACGCAGTTCCCGGCAGCGCTGATTACGGTAACGGGAGTAGGGCCCGCCACTGAAAAATCGCTGCCGTTGGCCGAGATACTGTTGCAGAGTATTTTTTTAGGAAAATAAATTCTCACGGAGTCAACCGTGCAGGCGGTACGGCCGATGCTGTCGGCAAAAATGGGCTGGGGAACGGCATAAAGAAAGGTTACGCGCTCTCCTTCCGCGATGGAGTTGTCGCAGTTATCGAGCAGGGTGTTGCCGTCCGATCCTTTTTTGATGATGATATCATAAGTGCCGTTGGTAACCGGGGAAGCGAGGGTAAGGGTTACTTCGTCAAAGTCAAATCCAAAGCTGCAGGAATCGGGCGCTGCCCCGATCACGGTGGTTATGGCGGGAGATAAAGTAAATTCACTGCCATCAGCGGAGAGGCTGTTGCATTTTATTTTTTTGTTCAGTTTGATCGTCACTTTCGTTCCGTCGCAGTCGGGTTTCGCAGTTAGGGTATGCGGCAAATTGGGATCGGTGATAACCGCAGTGCCACCGCCGAAAGAAAGGTCATAACCGCTCTGGTCATCGGTCCAGTGACTGATCATCAGCAGGTACTGGTGACCGGCGATCAGGTTGGGCATCTGTGCAAAAGTGGGTTTGTTCTCATCGGGCTGCGAGGCGCACTGGATATAATTTACACCGGAGGCGGAAGCGCCGGTGGGTCCGTACGTGGCAGACCAGTTTCCGGTTACGACAAGTGAATGATCCGTAAAAATATCATTGGGTTCATGGCCCGTGATATCCCATAATTGCCAGTCATAATCCTGGTTCGCAGCTATGGGTGTGATCAGGAATCCAAGCGTACCCGAAACATAACAGGTGAACTTGTAAAAAAAAGGGTTTTTATTCGCGTATAATGCATTATCACCAGTGCAACCGGGCACAAATATTTCCGTGGTGGAACAAATCGGTACGTTGCTTTGGTGAAAAGTGGTGATTCCGCAAACAGGAAAGGCGGTGGAAGGTGTTTGTCCAAGGGTTGTGCATACCTGGCCGGATGCAATGCCGTTAAAAATGACCTGTCCCGCAAGTAAAAGAATGATATAAGGTTTAAGCAGCAGCTTCATTGGGCAATTACCGGGTGATTTATCAACAAAATTCAGGCCTAAGCCGGGTACGATTAGTCGACCCCCTCAGGCCAGCCGGAATATCTTACCCGGTAAAGATACTATCACATTTTGTAATTCT
>CAYNSL010000019.1:33525-38501 GCA_964399755.1 uncultured Chitinophaga sp.
TCAGGCCAGCCGGAATATCTTACCCGGTAAAGATACTATCACATTTTGTAATTCTAAGTTAAGGATGGCGGCCGCTACGGCGCTGCTGCTTAGCCCGCTCCGGGCGTTGAGTTCATCGATCGGAACGCCATCTTGATCCTGCAGGAGGCCGGTGATGATTTTTTCATCGGGGGAGAGTTCGATGAAAAGCTCCCGCTGCGTTTTGGGCTTCGGTTTTTTTCGCTCTTCCCACCCCATGATCTCCATGATCTCCCGGGCTTCGGTGAGCAGGATGGCCTTATTGTTTTTGATGAGGTGATTGCATCCCGCGCTTTTAGTATCCGTTACTTTTCCGGGAAAGGCGAACACATCGCGGTTATAGCCGTTAGCCAGTTCGGCGGTGATCATGCTTCCTCCTTTGATATCCGTCTCAATAACGATTGTGGCGTCGCTCATGCCCGCCACCACGCGGTTGCGGGTGGGGAAATTGTGCTTGTCGGGTTTGGTCCGGCTCCTGAATTCGGAAAGCAGGCCCCCGCCGTTTTTGATCATATCACGGGCCAGTCCACCGTGTTCGGGAGGATAGAGTTGATCAAGGCCATGCGCGAGAACGCCAACGGTGGGCAGTCCGTTCCTGATTGCGGCTTTATGGGCAAGGGCGTCCACACCAAAGGCCAGGCCGCTGAGAACGAGGATCGGGTGACCGGAGAGTCCCGCCAGTAATTTTTCCGTAAGTTGCCGGCCGTATTCCGAATGATTGCGGGTGCCGATAATGCTCAGCACTTTTCCGGTGTTCAGGTCGGCTTCTCCTTTATAATAGAGCAGGGTGGGTGAATCGCAGCAGTTCAGGAGGCGCCGGGGATAATCTTTATCGGTGAGGAACAGCGCCCTGATCCTGTTTTGTTCGACGAATTTTATTTCTTTTTCTGCCGCATTGAAACGGTTGAATTGTTTGATGGATTCGGCCCTGATGGATCCGATGCCTTCAATTTTTTCGAGAAAGGATTTTTTGGCATGGAAGATCTCTTCCGGTTCGCAGTGCTGCAACAGTATTTTGGCCTGTACGGGCCCGATATTAGGCACCATCGTCAGCGCAATCTGGTATAGCAGTTCGTTATTCATGATTTTAACTGCTACAATCATTCTCCTTATCCGGTTTCCCGACTCCTAACTACTGACTAACGACTCTCATCTCCGTTCTCCGGTTCGCCGATCTACCTTCCTCGGTCTTATTATCGGCAACGGGTTTTGTTTCTCCATATCCTTTGGCGCTCAGCCTTGCCGCGGGAATCTTTTTCCCGGTCAGGTAATCCACAACGGCTTTTGCGCGGTTATTGCTCAACGTGAGGTTATCGGCGGGTTTGCCCACATTGTCGGTATGGCCGCTGATCTCGATTTTGAGCGTTGGGTTGTCGCTAAGCAATTGCACCAGTTTATCGAGTTCCGCCTGCGATTCGGGTTTCAGGCTGAATTTATTTACGTCGAAAAAGATATTTTTCAATACCACGCTGGCGTTGGTTTCGATCGGGGAGAGGGGGATGTTTTTTTCATAGGTGGAATCCGGTGAGCGGCCCGACAGTAAAAAATTATCGGAATAAAAAAGGTAGCCTTTCCGGTTCACATTGAAAGCATAGTCTTTCCCGACCGGCAGGGTGATCAGGTAATTCCCGGATTCATCGGTCTTCACTTTCGAGACCAGCTGGTCGCTGGACAGGTCGGTGAGTTCGACCGAAGAGGCGAGGCCTTTATTTGTTTTTTTGTCAAACACCTTCCCCTTTACCCACAAGGTTTTGATAGGCCGGATATTTTCCCGCAGTTCAAAACTATAGATATCGAGTCCGCCTTTGCTGTCGGCCCGGTCGCTCGCGTAATAGGCGGTTTTGCCATCGGCTGCGATAAACAGCGTGCCTTCCCTTTCGATCGTGTTGATCGGGTAACCGAGGTTGACCGGTTTACTCCATTTGCCGCCGGGTTCTTTTCTTACGTAAAAAAGATCTTCGTCGCCATAGCCGGGCCAGGCCGAAGAAGTGAAGTACAGCGTTTGGTTATCGGCATGGATAAAGGGGCATTGTTCATCCGCCGGGGTATTGATCCCGGGCCCGAGGTTCTCGGGATCGCCCCAGTATCCGTTTGGTTGCAGGTGGGAGACGTAAATATCGCTGCCGCCGTATCCGCCAAAACGTTTACTGACGAAATAAAGATCGCGTTTGTCGGGGGAGAGGCAGGGTTGCGATTCCCACTGGTCGGTGTTGATCTTTCCGCCCAGGTTTTCGGCTTCGCTCCATCCCTGCGGGGTTTTAAATGAAATATAAAGATCACAGGAGCCAAATCCCCCGGGGCGGTTGCAACCGGTAAAGACCAGCCATTCGCCGTCGGATGAAATATTCTGGGCGCCTTCGCTCTGGCTGGTATTGATATTTCCACCGATAGGTTTGGCGGTTTCCCAATCGCCGGATGTTTTCCGGGTGCTGGAAAAAAAATCTTCATTATGACCGCCGATTTTACGGGTAAAGACCAGTTCGTTTCCATCGAGGGTGAGCGATGGGAAATATTCCGATTCGGTACTGTTTACAGAGGGCCCCATATTTTTCGGGGCGAAGACATAAAATTTATCTGTGTTGTTACGGGCATAATTCACGGCAAATTCATAAGATTTTTTCCGGTCCTGCGCTTCCCGGAGACGGGTGGGATTGACCGGCGGCGCTTTGGCGAATAATTCATTGATGGCCGCCAGCGCTTTTTCAAATTCGCCGGTACCTGCCAGGCAAATGGAATAAGAATATTTGAAATTGATCGTGTAATTGGAATCCAGTGCAAATGCTTTTTCAAAACTGGAGATGCTGCTGTTATAATTTTTCAGTTCCTGGTAGATCTTGGCGAGCCCCAGCCAGGCGTCGACATAATTTTTGTCCGTTTCAACGGCCTGCAGCAGCAGTCCCGTTGCGCTGACGATATTGCCGTCTTCGGCGCGTTCCCTTGCCTGGTTATAGAGCGCCACCGCTTTTTTGTCGATCTTCCTGGGGTCATAGGGCTGCGCGGATGCGGACCATGACATCAGCAGGCTGAAACAGGGGATGAGTAATTGGAGAAGCACGGTTTTCATCACGGAATTGTTATTACATCATGAAGCTAAAAAATATTACTACTAAGCAAGAAGCCTCCGGGGATAAATTCGTTGCTTTCAGGGTACATTAACATATTTATGCAGTTGCAATGATAATTCCCACCCGGGATGGGCCTTGATATAGTCCACGATCAGCGGCGTCATTTGCGCGGTCTTTTCCCATTCGGGTTGTAAATAAAGCCGGCAGTCCGGGGAAACCAGCGCGGCGTATTTTTCCGCCCAATCAAAATCGGAGGCATTGAACACGACGATTTTTAACTCATGGGCCAGGGGAATTATGCCCGGTAGCGGCGCTTTAAATTTCTTGGGCGAGAGACAGATCCAGTCCCATTCCCCGCTCAGCGGGTAGGCACCCGAGGTTTCGATATGCGTTTTGAGGCCGGCGTCGTGCAGGGCGGTTGTGAGTGGACCGAGCGGGTGCATCAGGGGTTCGCCGCCGGTGATCACGACAATTCGGGCCGGCGTCATCTTTACCTCTTTCACCAATATTTCTATGGGTATCAAGGGGTGTTTGGACAGGTCCCAGCTCGCTTTCACATCGCACCACACGCAGCCAACATCGCAACCTCCCAGCCTGATAAAATAAGCCGCCCTGCCCTGGTGAAATCCTTCGCCCTGGAGTGTATAGAAATGCTCCATGACCGGGAGCGTATTTGTATTCGATAATTCACTATTCATGGCTGTGCGTTAACGAATCGCCGGATCAATTTTTTTGCTGGCAGGAGATGAACGTGTTTTTCATCAGGGCCGCGATGGTCATGGGTCCCACGCCGCCCGGCACGGGTGTGATCCAGGAACATTTGGGAGCGACGGTATCAAAGGCCACGTCTCCTTTTAATTTAAACCCGCTTTTTTTAGATGGGTCGGCGGTACGGGTAATGCCTACATCGACCACAACGGCTCCTTCCTTTACCATATCAGCTGTCAGGAATTCGGGTTTGCCCAGGGCTGCCACGATGATATCGGCCTGGAGGCAGAGTTCTTTAATGTTTTGTGTTTGTGAATGGCAGAGGGTGACGGTACAGTTACCCGGGTTTTTGTTTGCACTCAGCAGGATGCTGACCGGTCTTCCGACAATATTACTGCGGCCCAGCACCACGGCGTGTTTTCCTTTCGTGGGTATTTTAAAATGATCCAGCAGCAGCATGATACCGTGGGGTGTGGCGGGTACGAAACCCGGAAGTCCCTGTACCATTTTCCCGATGTTGACCGGGTGGAAACCGTCAACATCTTTGTCGGGGTCGATGGAATTAATCACCTGTTCTTCCGGGATATGTTTGGGGAGCGGCAATTGAACCAGGATACCGTCGACATCGGGGTCTGAATTCAGTTCCTGTACTTTGTCGAGCAGTTGTACGGCGGGTACGCTTTCTTCAAAGCGGATCAGCGTGGATTTGAAACCCACTTCTTCGCAGGCTTTTACTTTGGCGGCCACATAGGTTTCGCTGGCCCCGTTATTACCCACGAGGATGGCGGCGAGGTGCGGGATTTTTTTTCCTTCAGCGGCCAGTTGGGCCACATCCATTTTCAGTTCGTCGCGTATGGCCTGCGCGGCTTTTTTTCCATCCAGTAGTTGCATCCGGCAAATGTAAGACTTGTCGGACGGTCGCCGGTAGACCGATAAAAACTTTTTGATATCCGGGGCGGTTTTCATTGTCGGTTTTTATTCCGGTTGGATGGAATGCGCAATTTTTTTCAGATTTATTTTGAGTATAAAATTTCTGGTCTGACCGCCCGTCAGACCAGCATAATTTTTTCCGGGGTTTAGGAATAAATTTTCAACATCCGCATTGCCCGGTCAGACCGGCGGTCAGACGGGAAAACTTTTACAACATTTACTATGCAGTTTTCAACAATAATTTAGATGGTCAGA
>CAYNSL010000020.1:0-8025 GCA_964399755.1 uncultured Chitinophaga sp.
CGGGATAAACTTCTCGTCCCTGCTTTTTTGCTTTGCAAAAAATCCCGGCCCTGGGGGCCGGGATGGTGTCACATTGTGACCCCGCAGGGACTCGAACCCTGGACCTACTGATTAAGAGTCAGTAGCTCTACCAACTGAGCTACGGAGTCGGCTTCAAAAAAACCGGGTTACAAAATTAATCCATTCGTCAATACCGATTCAAACGGTATTTGAAAAAATATGTAATTTAAAGGAACAGTCACTTTTATTTCAAACCGGGAAAGGCCACAGGTTTTCAATTAAAGAACCCAAAAACAGGTATGGCACAGTTTAACTGGAAAGAATTCACAAAGCGCGTTCCCATCCGTGCACCGGCCAAAGCGATCTATGACGTTTGGACAACGCAAAACGGACTGGAGAGCTGGTTCCTGCGGCTGGCCCGGTTTACAAAAGCCGACGGTACGGCAAGGCCGAGGAACAGTCATGTGGAAGCCGGGGATACCTACCATTGGCGCTGGCATGGGTATGATGATTCGGTAAAGGAGGAACGTTCCATACTGGCCGCCAACGGCTGGGACCATCTTCAGTTTTCTTTTTCCGGGGGATGCATCGTTACCGTATCCATCAAACAGGAACAGGGCGAAAATATCTGTGAACTCCGCCAGCAAATGCCGATGGAGGATGAAAAAGAGCAGCAGTATTTTTTTATCGAATGCGGCAACGGTTGGGGGTTCTACCTCGTGAACCTGAAATCCGTGCTGGAAGGCGGGCCTGACCTGCGGAACCGGAACAGTAACCTGAAATCGGTTATTACCGCCTGAACCCGGACAAAGGGTATTTCAGACCGCAAATCCCGCCATTTGTCAAAACTCCGGCGGGAGCCATGATTATTCATCGTAACTTATCATTCTAAATTCAGTGTATGAAAAGATTGCTCGTCGTCTTCGTACTGGTAGCCGGCATCACGGCCGTGGCCTTCGCCAGCCTTAACAACAACAGGAAAAAAGCCGGGACTGAAAAAAAGGAGAAACCGGCAAAGAAAGTATGCAAGCACAGCTGCATGTTCAGTTAGGCGCATGTACATCCGGGCCGTTTTGCCTGGTATTTCATCCGTGGAAACGGCCCGGTATGTTTTGAAATGCACCCCTTCCCGATCTGCCACCCGGACTCCACGGCATTTGGCAAAATTTTATTTACCCATTATATATTATTGGTAACCAATAAATTATACAAATAATTTTTAGCCTTTCAGACCCTTCAGGAAATTTTGCATTTTCTGTTTTGTCAAACCCACTAAATTTGAATCCGGCTCCTGGCCCATTAAATTCCCCGATTTCAACTGCGCTTATTACCCATCTCGTTCTGACTTACTGACCCGGAACAGAAATTAATGCATCAACCCAAAGGAGGAAGTATGTACTCGTATGAATTGCTGGAAGCAGGTTGTTATTACCTGGTGAGGGAAAAGGAAGATTCTCCCGTCATGCTAATTAAAGTGGCTGTTGAATCGGATCATTGCCTGTTCATCGTACGCTATGACGACCCGTCTGCCACCGAATGGAAACTGAAGAAAGACCCCCTGCACGATATCATCGAATGCCTGAACGATGAAACGGTGAAGGAGTGGGAGCAACATTACAAGAGTAATGAGGACGCGTATTATGAAGAGGATGATGATGAGTGAGCTGTGAGCTGTGAGCCGTGAGCTGTGAGCTGTGAGCTTTGAGCTTTGAGCTTTGAACTGTGAGTAGCTGACCGAAGCACTATTTCTCAACCCAAATTTAAATACTGCTGTTACGGGTACTCGTAACCCGTAACCCGTAACCCATAACCCGTAACTCCCATCACCGGTCCGCTCATGTAATTTCCCCTCCCCGCTTACTGAAATCGCTTATTTTAGATCATTCAAAACCTGATTATGAAAAAATTCATGACGGCCGCCCTCCTATACCTGGTAACGGCCACCTTATTCTCCGTTTCGCTGCAGGCACAGCCTTCCCCCGCGGGCAACGAAGAAAACCTGCCCACGGACTACCTCAGCAAAGAGTTTTATGCGGGCCGCCGTGAAGCCCTGCGGGAAAAAATGCCGGAGCATTCCGTGATGGTGATTTACTCCTATCCCACCCGGAATTTTTCAAACGACGTGGACTATCTCTACCACCAGAATCCCGATATGTATTATTTCAGCGGGTACCGTGAACCGCATTCGCTGCTGCTGATCTTTAAGGAAGAACAGACCGATTCCGCCGGCAATAAATTCAGGGAAATCCTTTTTGTGCAAAAGAGAAACCCGCAGGCCGAACAATGGACCGGCAAAAGACTGGGCACCGAGGGCGCCAAAGAAAAACTGGGGATCGCGATGGCCCTGAACGGAGAGGAGTTTAAAAATTTTAAACTCGATTTTTCCCAATTCACGAAAATCATCTGCGATAAAATACCCGCCGATATTGCGGATACACGCGACAAATCCGATCTCTACGACCTGCTGCAGCAGTTCAGGCAGAAATCGGGCATGCCGGACAATATGACCCAGCAGAATAAATTCGACAACAAACTTTACCGCGATCTCACGGCTTCACTCCGCGAGATCAAAACTCCCGAGGAACTGATCCTGCTCCGCAAAGCGGTCGAGATTTCCTGCCAGGGACAGAATGAAGTGATGAAAGCGCTTCGTCCCGACATGAGTGAACTCGAGATCCAGGGCCTGCATGAATACGTGCATAAAAAATACGGAGCAGAAGAAGTGGGTTACGGTTCCATCGTGGGTTCAGGTGAAAACGGCTGCATCCTCCACTATATGGAAAATACCAAGACAAAGATCGGCAACCAGATGCTGCTGATGGACGTGGGTGCCGAATACCATGGTTATACCGCCGATGTTACCCGCACTGTACCGGCCGATGGTAAATTCGGGGAGGAAGAAAGGACCATCTACCAGCTTGTATACGACGCGCAGGAAGCCGCGTTCAAAACCCTTCGTCACGGTTCAAAATGGTCGGAAGCCAGCGCCGCCGCCAGGAACGTGATCGCGGAAGGCCTGCTGAAACTGGGGATCATCAAAAACAAAAATGAAGTCGGAAAATATTACCCGCACGGGCTTGGCCACCATATCGGTCTCGACGTGCACGACCGCGGCACTTATGATTCGCTGAAAAAAGACATGGTGATCACCATCGAACCGGGTATCTATATCCCCGAAGGCAGCAACTGCGATAAAAAATGGTGGAGCATCGCCGTCAGGATTGAAGATGATCTGCTGATCACCCGGGACGGCTATGAACTGCTTTCGCGTTTCGCCCCGCGCAAAATTGAGGATATCGAAAAAATGATCGGCCAGAAAAGCGCCCTCGATGATTTCAAATTACCGCCGCTGGAATCCGGAAAGAAAAAGGGATTCTAAGTAACAAAAAACAAAAACCGGATAAAAAAGGACGCGGCATCAAGATCCCGCGTCCATTTTTATTAATACTTTTTTCAATTAATTTACCTGGTACCTGCGCAGTTCCTGCTGGAAGAGCAGGCTATTGGATGAATCAAATGCTTCAAACTTGATCAGGCCGATTCCTTTCGCGTAATAACTTTTACCATAATAATCGATAACGGAAGTGATATCCTGCCAGACCCCCGGGGTTACTTCCGCTTCCATTTTTTCCTCCACCACGATCACATTGTTGAAGTTCATCGTGCCGGTGGAAGTCGTAAAGGAGACCGGTACATCTTTTTGCAGGATCGTATAGCTGAACCTGATTTTGACCGGGGTGGCGGATATGGTGCCGGCAAATCCGCCGGTCGGGGTTTTCCAGTTCGTGGTGGCCGTAACATTATCCTTCAGCATAATGTATTCGCCCCATACCGGGTTATCATACCCGAACCAGCTGCCGAAATCAAACCATTCAAAATAATCGCCTCCGTTTTTCCGGTAATACCCGGAAGAATCGGGCGGCGGGGTAATGCCGTCGTTTTGCAGAAAAATGGTAAAAGGATTACCCAGCGCCGTGATCGTATTGGCCGTGGCGTTGCGGTATAAAGTGTCATTGGGGTTATCGTCGTATTCGTAACTCCAGTTGCTGTTGCTGGTGCGCGGGAAATAATCGGAAGAAAGTACATTCACTGTAAACGTACAGGTGCTGGTACCCAGTGTAACGGTAAACACCTGCGGCCCGGCATTGGTCGGGGTTCCGGTGCCAATTAGCGTTACGGTTTGCGGACCGGTAACCGAGAGATTACCCGAAAAAGCGAAGCTGAACCCATCCACCGAATTGGTAGTGATGCCGAATGCGCCGGCTGTTGTCACATTCACCAGCACATCCACTGTATTCGTGGCCCCTAGCACCGTGCCCTGGTAATAAGTTCCGTTCACCGTGGAAGGCGCACAGACATTGGGCGCCCCGCCAAGGGTACCCGCACCGGGACTGACCACATTCACTGTAAAAGAACAGGAAGAAGAACCGGCGGTGATCGGGACCACATTGGCCCCTGCCGTGGTGGGTGTTCCGGTACCATCCAGCACAACTGTCTGCGGACCTGTAACCGTAAAATTTCCGGATTTCTGGAAGGTCATGCCCTGGTAGGTAGTTGTAATATTAAAAGAACCGATCGTTGTTACATTCACATTGATGGTAACCGTATTTGCTGCCGTCAGCGGCACCGTTGTAGCATAAACCCCTGCAACAACGGCTCCCGTACAACTGGTAGGCGAGCCTGCAAGGCTGAATACGGCCGGGGAAATAACGGTAACCTGGATATCGCAAACCGTGGAATCGAAAGTCACGACAAAATTATTGACACCGGCAGCAAAAGGAGTTCCGTTACCCCGCAGGGTTACGGTATTAGCCCCCAGCGTGGTAAACGTACCGGTGGCGCGGAAAAAATACCCGTTTACTGTATCGGTGCCGACCACATAAGTTCCAGTTTTCGTGACGTTCACCTGTACAACGATCGTATTATTGGTGGGTACCAGTGCGGTCCCGACGGCATAGGTCCCGTTTACGGTCTTGGGCAGGCAATCACCCGTAACATCGGCCTGCAGGCTTCCCTCAGCCGGGGTATTGGCGCCTTCAAAACTCAATTCCTTCTGGCATCCGATGATAACGACAAAACCGAGCGCCAGCCAGTACAGTAAGTGTTTTTTCATAAAAGGGGAATTATTTTCAAACCCTAAAAATAAGACTATTTTCCGGTACGGGACGCATGCTTGTGGATAAGAAATATAGCCTCAGTGCATTCAGAATCATGGAGAACTATATCCTAATTTTGGTCCAAAACCGTAACAAATGAAAAACGTGATTTGTGCTCTTTTAGTATTGGGGACGGGGGCCTGTAAATCTCAAAACGGCACGGCCAATGCCCTCAAACCCGAAGAATTTGAAAAAGGCATCAGCGCCGGCAATATCCAGGTCTTGGATGTCAGAACCGCCGAAGAGTTTAAAGGGGGGCATATAAAAAATGCGCTCCAGGCCGACTGGACCAACCAGACACAGTTCCTGGACAGGATCCGGTATGTGGATAAAGAAAAAGACGTTTATGTGTATTGCCTGGTGGGCGGGCGCAGCGCCGCGGCCGCAGGCTGGATGCGGAGCAACGGTTTCAAAAAAGTGATCGAACTGAAGGGAGGATTCATTGCCTGGAAACAGGCGGGCAAACCCGTGGAAGGCAGCCTGGTGGAAGCGCAGCTCACCCCGGAACAATACCTGGCATCCATTCCAACCGATAAAACCGCGCTGGTCGATTTCGGCGCCACCTGGTGCCCGCCCTGCGTAAAGATGCAACCCGTCGTGGAGGAACTGGTGAAAAAAAATGACCCCGCATTTCAATTCATCAGTATCGATGCCGGCGTGCATACCAACCTGATGAAAGCGCTGAACGTGGAGCCCATCCCCACTTTCATTATTTATAAAAACGGGAAAGAGTCCTGGCGCAAAAGCGGGATCGTGAGCAAGGAGGAACTGCTGGCGCAATTAAGGTAACCGCAATAACCCCGCGTATGAAAAGAAAATCATTCCTGCAACAATCCGCCGCGGTGATTGGCGGCAGCCTGTTGCCCGCCATTTCTTTTGCGGAAGATGAAAAAAGAAAACCCCTCCGGTTTGCGCACCTCAGCGACATCCACGTAAAACCCGGCACGATCCCCGAAGCCGGGATGGCCCGCGCCCTGCAGCATGTGCAGCAATTGCGTCCCGGCGCTGCCTTCATCATCAACGGGGGCGACTCCATCATGGATGCGCTGGAAGCGGATAAGCAAAAGACGCAAACGCAATGGGACCTGTTTAAAAAGATACTCGGCCTGGAGAACAGCCTTCCCGTTTACCATACTATCGGCAACCACGATATCTGGGGCTGGTTCATCAAAAACGAAAAACCGGAAAGCGACCCGCGTTACGGTAAACAATGGGCCCTGGAAGAACTGGGCATGGAAAAAAGTTATTACAGTTTTATAAAAGATAACTGGCGGTTTATCGTGCTCGACAGCGTCCAACTCAATCCCGCCGGTGGATATACCGGTAAACTGGATGCGGAGCAATTCGGGTGGCTGCAACAGGAACTGGCGTCCGTACCCACTGACCAATTCGTCTGCATCGTTTCGCATATCCCTATCCTATCCATCTGTTCGGGGCTTTTCTTCGACAAAACCGAAGCCAACGGCGACCTGCTGATCAAACGCAACCTGATGCATACCGATTTTCTCACCCTGAAAAAATTATTCAGGAACTATGGCCAGATCAAATGCTGTATCAGCGGGCATATCCATTTACAGGATGAACTGGAATACCTGGGCATAAAATATTACTGCAACGGCGCCGTATCGGGCAACTGGTGGGGCGGACCCTTCCAGGAATTCGCGCCCGCCTACGCGCTGATGGAACTGTACCCCGACGGAAGTTCAAAACGAACGATGATCAGTTATTAATTACCTGCAACACGCAACAATTTTCCGCACATGAATAAGAAATATTTCCGGCTTCTCTTCCTGCTCACATTTCTCCCCTTTACGGTAACAATCGCGCAGCCGCCATCCGTAGAACTGCTGACCTCGGGAACCAAAACCAGCCTGCGCGGGCTAAGCGTGGTGAATGATAACGTGGTTTGGGTAAGCGGCAGCAACGGCACCGTGGGTAAAACAACCAACGGGGGCAAGACATGGACCTGGCGCGTGGTAAAGGGATTTGAAAAAACGGACTTCCGGGATATCGAAGCTTTCGACGCCTCCACCGCCATTATTATGGGCGTTGCCGAGCCCGCTTATATCCTGAAAACAAACGACGGGGGCGAAAGCTGGAAAGTGGTTTATGAAAATAAGACAAAAGGTATGTTCCTCGACGCGATGGAATTCTGGAACGAACAATCCGGAATCGTGATCGGCGATCCGCTGGAGGGAAGATTTTTCGTAGCCCGCAGTTTCGACGGTGGCAACAGCTGGCAGGATATACCATTTGATAAACGACCTGCGGCCGACAGCGGCGAAGCCTGTTTCGCCGCCAGCGGCACCAATGTTCGCGCGCTGGATAAAGATGAGGCGGTTTTTGTGAGCGGCGGAAAGCGGTCGCGGATGTTTACCAGAAACAGACCGGTCGATTTACCGGTGATACAGGGAAAGGAAACCACGGGCGCCAATTCCATCGCGGTCTGGGATAAATTCAAGCTGAAGGGAGGGAAAAGAATGATCGTGGTGGGCGGCGATTTCAATGCGGATTCATCGCGCGTGAAAAATTGTTTTTATACCAGCGACGGCGGGCAAAGCTGGAATGCCCCCGGTACTCCCCCGCACGGTTACCGGAGCTGCGTGGAATATTTTTCCAAACTGGAGGCTTTTGCCTGTGGATTGAACGGGGTTGACCGGACCACAGACGGCGGGAAGACCTGGATGCTGATCAGCAGCGAAGGTTTTCATGTATGCCGCGCATCCAAACTCGGGGCGGCCGTTTACCTGGCGGGTGGTAACGGGAAAGTGGGTAGAATTAAGCGGGATTAAGCGGCGGATGATTAATAATCCATCGAAACTCGTCAGCTCTTTCTTCGGACTGTCATTATTGTTTCAAAATTGAAACG
>CAYNSL010000020.1:8125-33624 GCA_964399755.1 uncultured Chitinophaga sp.
TTACATTCGCAATGACGAACCGCATCAGAGATTTTCAAGAATATCTTTCACCCAGGGCCTTTTCCTGTAATCCGCGTCAAAGAACCGGTAAATCACGGTAGATTCTTTATCGATCACAAATACCGCCGGCACGGGAAGGTATTTGCCGTTGGCCCCGTTGTTTTTTTCTATATCGATCCCCGAATTGCGGTAGCGCGTGATGGTATTCTCGGGCACTTCAAAAGCCACATCGTAAGCTTTCATGATCTTCATACCCTCATCATAGATCACGGAATATTCCGCCCTGGTCTGTTCCACCGTTTTAGCCACATTTTCCGGTTTCTCGGGCGATACCGCCAGCAGGGTCGCCCCTTTTTCTTTGATCAGGGATATGGAATCCTGGAAACGCGTGAGCTCTTTATTGCAATAAGGACACCAGTAACCCCGGTAAAATACCAGCACTACCTTTCCTTTTTTCAGCAGGTCTTTCAGGCGGATGTCGGCGCCGTTCTGGTCCTTAGCCCTGAAATCGGGGGCTTTTGAATCGATAAACAATCCTTCCGGCGCCGATTGCGCAAAACCGGCAACGCTGAAACAGGTCAGTATAAATGCGGGAATGATATTTCTCATGTAAAAAAATTTCAATATCAAAATTATGCGGGTTGAAAATCAAATAGGGTCAGCGGGATGACGATTAACACAAGATTATTTTTTCCTTATTTTTGACCGCCTGACTCCTAATCCTAAAAGAACAATTATGCCCAGCCACGAAGAAAAATACATTTCAAAATTACTATTGGGCTTCGGCGCCCTGATCGCCGCGGTGATGTCGATCCTCTACGCCTGTTTTGAAAGAACCCGCCAGGATGACTGGTATTTCTGGGGCGTGGTTGCATCGCTGCTCTTATGCACCGGTATTTACCTGCTGCTCGGCGCCTTTGTACATAAAGTAAAGGCCGACCTGATCCGCCGGCAGAAAGTCAGGGAATCGCAGAAAAGCAAACCCGTTGAGCCCTGATCGCTCCCCGCTTAACCGAATCTTTTGCTGAACATAAAATAAACGGCTCCCAGCAACATACCGAAACTGACGAGGTATTTCCAGTGAAAGGGTTCCTTTAAATACAGTACGGCAAAGACCGTAAAGACGACGAGCGTAATGATCTCCTGGATCATCTTCAGCTGGAATCCCGAAAATCCCCTGTTGGCATATCCGTAACGGTTGGCGGGCACCATCAGGCAGTATTCAAAAAACGCAATGCCCCAGCTCAGCAGGATCGCTTTCCACAATGGCCAGCCCTCCTGTTTCAGGTGGTAATACCAGGCGAAGGTCATGAAGATGTTGGAGGCAAGAAGTAGAATGATGGTACGCATCCTGAAAGACAATAGGCAATCGGCAATAAACAATCGGCAATAAACAGTCGGCAATAGGCAATCGGCAATAAGCAATCGGCAATAAACAGCCGCAATTGGAAACCGGCAATAAAGAGACCAGGATTTTTCTGGGGACTTTATTGTTTCAATTACCCAGTTTAACCCGTCTCCTGACCTTAATACCGGCAGACTCCTAACTCCTAACTCCTAACTACTTACTCCCGACTAATTCTCCAGGCTCCTGAAATCCACCGGCACGAGCTTGCTCACACCGGGTTCCTGCATGGTTACGCCGTAGATCACATCCACGGTACTCATCGTCATCTTATTGTGGGTAACGATGATGAACTGCGAATTCTCGCTGAACTGGCGGATCATATTGGTGAACTTACCCACGTTGGCGTCGTCGAGCGGCGCATCCACTTCGTCGAGAATACAGAAAGGCGCGGGTTTGATCAGGTAAATGGCGAATAAAAGCGCGGTGGCCGTCAGCGTTCTTTCTCCCCCGCTCAGCTGCGTCAGCGAAGTGGGCCGCTTGCCCTTGGGCTTGGCGATCACATCGATCCCGCTTTCGGCCAGGTTCTCCGGGTTTTCCAGCACGAGGTCGCACTGGTCGTCGGCGGTGAAAAGGGTCTGGAACACTTTTTGGAAATTTTCCCGCACCAGGTGGAAGGTTTCAAGGAAACGCTGGTTGGCCGTGGCTTCCACTTCCTCGATAGTCTTCAGCAGGCTTTCCCTGGCGTTTACCAGGTCGGTCTTTTGCTCCACGATGAAATCATATCTTTTCTTCATCTCGGTAAAGGCCTCGATGGCGGTGGGGTTCACGTCGCCCAGGTTTTCGAGGCGTCTTTTCATCCGGTCCACTTTTTCCTGCAGTTCTTCCACCGGCACTTCCCCGGCACGGGCTTCGCCGAGGATATCGTCGAGGTTGATCCGGAATTCCACATCCAGCCGCTCCTTCATCCCCGCGAGATGCAGTTTCAGTTCATTGAGCCTGTCCTTGATCGCGGCCAGCATATGCTCCACCTGCTCTTTCTCTTTCACGAGGTGACGGATCTCGCTTTCCTTTTCACCCAGGCGGTTGCGGAAATTATAATAAGCCTGGTCGGCTTCGTTGAGTTTACGCTCTTCTTCATCCTTGTTCTTCATCAGCTGCAGCAGTCCTTCTTCAATGTCACGCAGGGAGTCGATGGCCTGCGCGATCTGTCCAGCCGTATCGGTTAACTGCGCCGCATTATTCTCCATCTGCGCCCGCAGATCGCCGAGTTGCTTGCCCTTGAACTCGAGTTCCTGCTTCAGCGCGTTGATCTTGCTGTGCTGACGGGTTACGTTCAGGTTAAACTCGTTGTACTGGCGGTTCGCATCGTTATAATGGCCATCCGAAATTGTAAAGGTTTCTTCCGCTTCGGCCAGCCTGGCGGCGATCACCAGCAATTGTTCGTTGTAATCCGACAATTGTTTCCGCACGCCTTCCACCGAGCTGTGGGTCTGTTGCATCTGCAGGTTCAATTCCTCGAGCCGGTGCTGGCTGCCGGTCTGCATCGAATGAAGATTCTCCAGTTTATTGTGCAGCGAGAAAACTTCATTGGTCAGCTGCTGGATCTCTTTTTCGGTATCACGCACCGCGGTTTCGCGCAGTTCCTCGTTAAAGGCGATCACTTCGTTGTGGCGCGATTGTATTTCCGCGCGCAGCAGTTCCACCACGGCCGATTGCGCGGTGATCTCTTCCTGCAGTTTCTCCAGGTTCTTCACGCGCCCGATCTTCTTGCCCTCGATCAGGCCCACGCTGCCGCCGGTGAGTGAATATTTCCCTTTCACATATTTCCCGTTCTTCTCGATCACGACAAACCCGTTGCTGTTCTGCAACACGTCTTCGCTGTCGGCGATAAATACATTGCCCAGCAGGTGCTCGGCAAGGGGACGGTATTTTTCCTCCACATCCACCACCTGCAGGGCAGGGATGGCGCCGGGGAGGGTTTGATGAGATGCAGGATGGGATGTTTCAGGAGACGCATATTGATGCGTCGCTGCGCGGGATTCATTGAATTTATCCAGCAAAAAGAAATTCGCCTTTCCTTTTTTGTTCTCATCCAGCAGGTGCACGGCCTGCAATCCCTCGGCCAGGTTGGCCACGACGTAATAACTGAGGTAGGGCTCGAGCACGTTCTCCAGCGCCGTACGGTATTCTTCCTTTACATACAATATATCCGAGAGGATCGGCGAAGTATGGTTCCAGTGCGGGTTGTTGTGCAGGAATTTTACACTGTCGGGGTAGCCTTCCATCGAATCGATCATGCTCTTCAGCAGTTCGTGTTCGTTCTTTTTCGCATCCAGTTTCCGGGTTTCCTCCGCCAGGTTGTTGCGCAGGCCGTCGAGTACAGCCTGTGTCTGCAGGATCTGTTCACGGGTATAATCCTGGTGCTGCTGCAACTGCTCAAGGTCCACTTTCTTTATGGCGAGTTCTTTTTCCCGCAGGATCCGGTCCTGGTCGAGGTGCTGCCGCTGCTGTTCCCTTAATTTACGTTCCTCCTCTATCTGCGCGATCGTGCGTTGCAGGTTCTGCACCGATGTATCGGCCACCGCCACTTTTTTCTCGGCATCGAACTGGTTGCGCTGTAATTGCTGTTGTTCCTGCCGGAGGTTGTCAACCACGCGCCGTTTTTCATCCAGCACAACCCTTTTGGCGTCCACATCTTCGCGCAGCTGGTTCAGCTGGCTGTTCAGTCCTTCCAGCGCACGCGTTTCCTCTTCCACCTGCGCCTGGCTAAAGGCGATACTTTCTTCAATACCCTTTTGCTGTCCTTCGGCTTTCTGCAGGAATTCCTGCAGCCCGGCTTCTTTTTCCTTCAGGTGTTCGAGCCGCTGGGCGGAAAGGTTTTTATCGTTTTCGCGGCTGCGCACGGTTTGCAGCATTTCGTTGAATGCGTGCTGCAACGCCTGGAGCGCTTTTTCCTTTTCGATAAACGCGAGCTTTTCGTTTTCAAGCGCGGCCTCTTCCTGCGCCACCTGCGACTCGAGTTTGATCCTTTTGTCGGTTTCGGCTTCCTGCTGTTCGTTCAGTTCGCGATAGGTCAGGTTAAATCCTTCCAGGGATGCCTTGGCCAGTTCGATGCTCAGTTCACGGTATTCTTTTTTGATCTCGTGGTATTTCTCCGCTTTTTTGGCCTGGCTTTCCAGCGCTTTGAGCTGGTTGTTGATCTCGAAGAGCAGGTCTTCAATCCGGGCCAGGTCCTGTTCGGTGGCTTCGAGTTTCAGCTTGGCTTCTTTCTTTCGCGTTTTGTAAATCGAAATACCCGCGGCCTGTTCGAGCATGCGGCGGCGGCTGTTCTCCTTGTCCTTGATCAGGTCGTCCACCATGCCCAGTTCAATGATGGCATAGCTGTCGGTGCTGATCCCCGTATCCATGAAAAGGTTCTGGATATCCCTGAGGCGGCACTGCACGTCGTTGAGCCGGTATTCGCTTTCCCCGCTTTTATAGAATTTCCGGGTGATCGTTACCGTATTGAATTCGGTGGGCAGCAGGTTGCGGGTGTTCTCAAAGGTCAGGCTTACTTCGGCCAGTCCCGATGCACTACGGGTTTTCGACCCGTTAAAGACGAGGCTGTCGAGGTTCTCGCTCCGGAGGTGACTGATCTTCTGTTCCCCGATCACCCAGCGGATACTGTCCACGATATTCGATTTACCGCAGCCGTTCGGGCCAACGATCCCGGTAATATTGTCGTCAAAACTCACAATGGTCTTGTCCGCGAAACTTTTAAACCCTTTGATCTCTAAGCGCTTTAATCTCACTTTCTCAAATTTTATACTGCGGCGAATTTACGGGAATCAACTGCATTACAGGCATTGAGCTTCAGAGTTTTCCACAATATTCTGTGAAATGTGGAGAACCCGGTACACGCAAAATTTCACGAAAATCCCATCACCGGACCAGCATACCCGCAGCACGGCCGGATGTTAGCCATACAGGTTCCGGGATTAGGTAGTTTATTAAAACCTGGGTAAATTCAGGATCATTATTTTTCCTGCCGCTTCCGTGAAAAGAAATCTGATAATAAGCCTCCTGTTGCTGCTTCCCCTCAGTATCCCGGCACAGGGATTCCAGCTGAAAGATACCATCCGGATCATCGGCAGGTTTCAAAGCCAGTACATTTCCCGGCGGCAGGAAGCCCTCTATGTGATGCAGTCATTTGTATTAACCCGCTATAACCTGAATAATAAACATAAGCCGCAGCTGGTGGATATTGTGAGGGGTGGTGGTGACGTACTCTACGGTTCCCATTACATTACACAGTCGCACGACAGTCTTTATATTAAAGAAATTGAAACGGAGAAAACAGAATGGTTGCGGTTTGACAGGTTATTTGCCCGGAACATGGCCTGCACACCCGGGGCGGAAACCGTGGTGCTGGCGGGGCTGGATATCGGGGAAGGCATTTATTATTTTCAGGCTAACCGGGAGTTAAAGCGGCTGAAGACCGCGGATTCGCTTTCCGGCATTATCAGGAAAATAGAACTGAGTCCGAACGGAAACTTCCTGTCTGTTCAGCTCCTGACAAAAGAGATGGAAACTGATTTTGCCCGTATCTATGACCTGTCCACCGGGAAACTGGCGGGTGAAATTGAAATGGCATTGAACTACAGGCTGCGTTTCAGTCCGGATAGCCGGCAAATCGTTACCATCGACAACTGGGGGGATATGCATGTATTCGATCTTTTTCCGCAAGTCATGGAGAACGGGGTTTTTATGTCGGAAAGCGTCAGCGGCCGGCCCGATATGCATTCAATCGATGCTTTTGATTTTATTGACAGCAGCGGATTTATCGCTTCCTGTTCGGAAAACGGGTTGTTTTCCGTATGGGATACCCGCAATGGGGATAAATACTGCGGACAACCCATGGATTTTTCACCCGGCATCCGGGATATCACTTATGCCGGTCAATATGCAGCCGTTTCTTTTAAAGATTCGGCAATCGCCATTTATTTCCTGCCCGAAAAACCGGTGAGGCCGGTTCAAAAAGAGGAGATCGGGCCGGTGCTGCAAAAAAATCACTTCGGCTGGATCAAAGATATTTTTGTGGATACGGCCCGGAATTACATTTACACGCGTTGCAGCAAGGGAGAACTGAAAATATGGGACAAATCAAGCCTGCTCCAGGTCAGCTCGATCCCCGGGATCGATGAAGATGCTGAAAAAATAAGTTTTGACAGCCCTTTTCTTATAGCCGCCCACCATATTATTGATACCCGCCTGTTAAGGGAAATCACTCCATATTCCTTTTCAAAAAACTTGATTTTTTCCATAAGGGATTATGATCCTGCCGACAACCGGTTTTTCGTAGTGATCCGTGATTCCCTGAAAAAAATGGACCCCCTAACCGGCAGGGTTTCTTCCATACCTGTTAAACACAGAGGGAAAATCAGCAATCTTTGCCTGAACCCTGCCGGAAACCAGCTTGCGATCGCGGACCGTAGCAACCAATCCATCAGCGTGTATTCGACTGTTGATGGTAGTCTGCTGCATACCATCAACTGGAACAGCGTACTGTACCAGCTTTTTTATCACCCGTATCAAAACTGGCTCCTGGGGTATGACCGCGAACAATTTAACATCTGGAACCCGCTTACCGGCGACATTCTTCTTTCGATAAAGGAAACGGGGGATTACAACCTTACGGAAAATATTTACAGTTGCTGTTTCAGTTACGATTACCGGTACCTCGTGATCGGTTACGGAAGCGGTAAAATAGTTTTCTGGAACCTCGACAGCCGGAAAAAAGAAAAGGAGTTCAGGATGAAGAAGCTGGTATCCGCAATGGCATTTATTGACCCGCATACCGCCCTGGTGGCCTGTTATGAAGAACTGTATCTCTATGATTTTTCCCGTTCCCGGGTTATTTACACCCTGCATAACCGAATCAAACTAGAACCGATCAATAAAATTTTGCTCAATGAAAAACAGGACCGCCTGTATACCCTCACGGGGTCACGCGTATCTTCCTGGAAACTGAATACCCTGCTGCAGTTTTTCGTCCCGGATCTTTCCCCCTCGCTTCCCCGTTACCTGGCAGACATTAGCTATACCCGCGACAGCGCCGGCATTGTTGGCACTGACCTGTTTACCTACCCCAGCCTGTACTGGTTCGGAAAAGACTCGGTTATCACCGGAACGAAACATGAAACAGAGGCGGGAAGAAACCTGGACGGGATACTTTCCGTCGCGTCCCCCCTGGGCGGTATCGTTACCGCAATCAGGCAGCCTTCTACCGACAAAGCCGGGTTCATGATATTTGACCTCCGGGGTATGCTTATCGCGGATCTGCTTAAAACCTTTGACCGGGCCACCCCTTACCTGCTCCGGGTTTGCCTGGAACCGAATGGCTCCCGGTTGTTTTTTACAGGGGAGAATAAATCAGGGACCACCATTTATTCGCTCCACCTTCGCGATTTCCAGGTAAAGGAAGTACTCCGGCTGAAAGACGTCAGTCCCCGTTACCTGAAGTTCATAAACGACAGCGTATTGCTCGCTGCCGGTTCCAATATTACACTGATAAATGTGTACAATGGCAGGCTGTACAGCCGTATCGATATCGCTTCGGTTAATACCGGCTGGTATGATCCGGGCAGCGATATACTGTATACAGCCTCTGACAGCAGGATTCGCCTTTACAAAACAAAGCCATTCCTGCATGAAATAAAAACCATCGCCGCTCCCGGTATTGAATACCTCGTTTATTCGGCCCTGCGCAAGGAATTGATTACCGGCACAACCTGGGGAGAGATGAATATTTATGACGGGGGCGACCTGCGTAAAAAATTATCCATACTGCCACTCGATACGATGGGCTTTGCCGTTTTCCTGCCCGGGGGTTATTATTATGCCAGTAAAAGCATTGCACCGGGACTGCTGGCTTTTCGCCGGGGAAACAGGACCTACCCTTTCGAACAATTCGACCAGGAATTGAACAGACCCGACCTGGTGGTCAGCCAATTCCTGCATGCGGATACCACAGAAATCAAAGCATTGACGCTGGCGTTTAACAAACGCCGGAAACAGCAGCCCGAATACGGATACACGGATATCGACCAGTCAATAGAAAAACTGGAGATAACCGACCGGTATTCCCTGCCCAGTGTTGTACAGGATTCCCTGTTGCGCATCAGGATGCAAACCGAATCACATTCCTTTAAAAATAAAAAACTGATAGTGACCGATAACGGGGTTCCGGTTTACAGCGGCCCGCCGGGTAAAGACAATCTACTACAGGAAGAGGTGGTTGTCGAACTGGAACTGACAGAAGGGGTGAATAATCTGCAGCTGTTTACGATCGACAGTAACAACCACCGGTCTACCATTGAAAAAATAAAACTGCTTTACCAGCCAGCCGTAAAGCCCGCGAGCCGGGTATTTTTCGTGGGAATCGGGATCGATCATTTTGCCAGCCCGGGATATGATTTGCAATACAGCGTCAAGGATATCCGTGACCTTGCAGGCGCCTTTTCCGAACATGGCGCAGTTATCCTCGACACTTTGTTCGATAAACGGGTAACGCGTGAAAATATCCGTACCCTGAAAACCCGGTTATTGAACTTGTCTGTTCACGACAAAATTGTAATTGCCTACTCCGGGCACGGTTTATTAAGCAGTGATTTCGATTATTACCTGTCAACCTATGCCGTTAACTTTAAAAACCCGGAAAAAGACGGGCTTCCCTACCACGATCTTGAATACCTGATGGAAGGAATCGGACCCCGGAAAAAACTGCTTCTGATCGATGCCTGTCACAGCGGCGAAGTGGATAAGGAGGAACTGGAAAAAATGAAACAGGTGCAGGAAAAACTGGATAAAAATGCCCGCGGGGTTATCGTTACCGTCGACCCCTCTTCTATCCGCGTGGGTATGAAAAGCAGTTTTGAACTGATGCAGGAGCTATTCGTCAATGTCGGCAAAACCACCGGTACCGCCATCATTTCCGCCGCCGCGGGTACGCAATTCGCGCTGGAAAATAACAACCTGCAGAACGGTGTATTCACCTATTCCGTGATTGATGCCTTTCGCAAACATGCCAGCCTGTCGATCGGGGAGCTTAAAAAAATTGTTACAGAAAATGTCATCCGGTTGACCAACGGTATGCAGAAACCCACATTCCGGAACGAGATCCAGGATTATGACTGGCAACTCTGGTAAGCGGGTTCCCGATGGGGTAAGTATGCCGGCGAAGATGCTGGAAAAACAACAGATTGAATCGGATCATTTAGATATAAACCATGTTCACGTGCGTAACCCGAGCGGAAAACGCTGCCTTCTTGCGATCTTTTTCTATTGCGTCTGCCAGATATTAATATTGCAGGGCCGGGCCCAGCTTTGCACCGGCAGCCTGGGCGACCCGGTCGTTAATATCAGTTTTGGCAGCGGAGCCGGGAGCGACACCAATTTTTCCCCGCCGGCGCATTATACCTATACGCCTTCCACCTGTCCCGGCGACGGCACCTACACGATCACCACGCAGACCTCCGGCTGTTTCCAGGATCACTGGCATACCATCACCGGCGATCATACCGGCAACGGTGCGTTTATGCTGGTAAACGCGTCTTTCGAACCCGCCGATTTTTTTGTGACCACCGTTTCCGGTCTTTGTCCCAATACCACTTACGAATTTTCCGCCTGGGTAATGAACGTGCTGAAACCCCTGCCAGGGATCAAACCCAATATCACGTTCAGTATTGAAACAACGGGCGGTACGGTTTTAAACAGTTTCAATACCGGCGATATCGACGTAACGCCCCAACCGGAATGGAAACAATACGGTTTCTTTTTCACTACTTCTGCGGGTAATAACAGCGTGGTACTGCGCATGACCAATAACGCCCCGGGCGGCGGCGGCAATGATCTGGCGCTGGACGATATCCAGTTCCGGCCCTGCGGCCCGGTGATCCGTTCCTCCATTCTCGGGCAAAGCGATCATATCGACGTTTGCGTGAATGAGCAATCACCGTATACGTTTATCGGCGAGATATCGCCGGGATTTACCGACCCGGTTTTCCGGTGGCAGCTTAGCCGCGATTCGGGAAAAAAATGGACCGATATTCCCGGCGCCGATCAATTACAATATGAGCGTAAAAATTCAACCCCGGGACAATACTGGTACCGGTTAAGTGTAGCCGAAAACGGGAACGCCGGGATCAGCGCCTGCCGTATCGCGTCCAACCTGCTCGTCATACACGTGCATCCCAAACCCGGTGTCAGTGCGGGGCCCGACCGGATCATACTCCCCGGCGGGCAAACCACGCTCGAGGGTCATGCCAGCGGGGAGCAGGTACGTTTTGCCTGGTCCCCTCCCGATCACCTGAGCAGTGATACGGTATTGAACCCGGTGGCATCGCCCGGTCATGACCAGTATTATATTCTTTCAGCCCTTTCCGGCTTCGGATGCAGCAATGAAGACCAGGTGCTGGTGAAATGGGTATCCGGTATTTTCGTACCCACGGCATTCACCCCCAATGGCGACGGGAAGAATGACCACTGGCGTATTCCCTACCTCGATCCATTATTGAATGCCACCGTGTCGGTATATAACCGGTTCGGGCAACTAATGTATCGCGCCGCCGGCGCAACGGTCGACTGGGACGGCACCCTGAACGGCATTCCCCAGGCGCCGGGTATTTATGTTTACCTCGTAAAATTCAGTAACGGCATACCCGATATGAAAGGAACGGTGATGCTAGTCCGTTGATCGGAGCATCCAGTATCCAGCATACCCAAAACTCAACCCCATTTTTTCGCCATCTCCTCCAGCCCGGATTTTGCCAGGTCATCGGGCGACATGACGATATGGAACTCCACTTCCGCATTGAAGAGCACGAACCAGGGTTCGGCCAGGGCGGGAACGGCCGATGGCTGGGGAACATCCAGGATGCAAATCCCGGTCCTTTTCCCGTTCATCTCGGTGAAATAGACCGCCTCGGGTTTCATCTGTCCGAGTATCTCCTGCATTTTATGCCCGGCGGAGCCGTTGCGGACATAAGGATTGAACCCGTCGTTGGGAATGGAAATTTTCATGAGCATGCGCATAACATTACATTTTAAGGTGAATGAATAAAAATAATGTCCGGGTATCTCGTGCAGCAGGGTGAGCAGGGCAGATTAAATTACGAAAAAAAGAATTCAGCGGAAAAAATTAACTTTCAACTGTAAATACACCAACCGGTATCGTATGATCAGATTGTTTCTTGCCACTCACCTGTTCCTCCTGCTGGCGGGGCGGGGCCTGTCGCAACCCGCGAAGAAGGAGATCACGGAAAAGGAATTGCTGAACGTGTATGCCAGTCAAATCGCCCGGGGTCTTTCCTCAAGGGGCATGCCCCCGCTTGAAATAGACAAGTACCTGAGCCAGGGGAAAAGCGCCGGGGCTACCATGAAGGACTTCGCGGAATCATTAACGCGCCTTTACCCGTATGCAACCTGGTCGTCCACCGCCGTCCTGTTTTATATTTTTAACAACGGGATCCTTTACCGTTATTTTATTGAGCCGGGTACCGTCAAAGAAGAAAAGAAAATTACGATCAGCGCCAAAGCGCTGCAGCAACTGAATACGGATGTTTATTCCGCGTTGCAGGTATACAGCCTCACGGCTAACCGGGCGCCCAAAAACCGCGGCGGGCAACCGGTGAGTACCCAATCAAATCCAAGGGTGCCGCTGGATGCAGCGCTTCGTAAAGCAAGAGATATTCTGCTACCCGTGGTTTTTGACAGGAAATACAAACACCTCATCATCATTCCCGCTTACAGTATCGGGGCCTTCCCTTTTCACCTGCTGAAACCCTACAGGGATAATTCCAGCCTGATCGAACATTGCAGTTTCAGTGTCGCTCCCGGGCTGGCCGACCTGGTAGGGATCCGGGAACGAATGATCAATCTTCATAAAGCGGCCTTTGACAGTACCCGATTCGATTTCGGCCGGACCCTGTTTGTATGCAACCCCGAATTCCCTGTGCAATCCGATTTCATCTTCCCGGCCCTGCCCGGAACAAGGAAAGAGATCGACAGCACCCTGCGGTATGTAAAGGACTATTTATTATTTGAAGGAAAGGACGCCACGAAGCAACATGTGCTGGAAAATATCCTGAATTGCAACGTCGCCTATTTTGCCACGCATGGTATGTCGTCCGAAATAAATCCCATGGATAATAATTTCCTCGTGCTGAGCGGGGAGAAAGATCCGTACCTGACGGCCCGTGATATTTTTGCACTGCGCAACAATATTAAGGGGGGAAAGGCTTATTTCCCCGAACTGGTTGTATTGTCGGCCTGCCAGACCGGTTTGGGTAAATCCATGGAAGCGGGGATATACGGGGGGATGGCGCGATCCTTCCTGATCGCGGGCGCCAACCAGGTGATCATGAGCCTGTGGAGCGTGGATGATGAAGCGACCGCCTACCTGATGAACCGCTTTGTTTTTCACCTGCAGTCACCTCATTTGTTCGTACCCGCCGAGCCCCTGCGGCTCGCGATGCTGGATACTAGGGAAAAATTTCCGGATCCCGCTTATTGGGCGGGTTTTTCCGTTTACGGGGTTAATAAATAAAGGCGGCCTCCCGCAAGATTCAGTTGTCCAATGCCAGGTCGAAAAAACCGGTATCATCCAGTATGGTGCCGGCATCTACATAATGCAGCAGGCTTCCTTTAATGATACTGCTTAACTCATCGCGGCTGGCGCAAAAAGCCGCGTTCACAAGGGACAATTTGTAGGAATTGATCTTGAAATAGGCGAGGCGTGCCATCTGGAGGATGTAATCATCATCCAGGGTGAACGACCCGGCAATATATGCCTGGTCGTTGCAATACGGTGGGTTCATACAGCGGATATTGGTTTTTACAGGTATTGGATACAATGAGAGAACGGTTGCAAAATCCACTAAATTGTAAACTTCCCGGCCGGTTAAACGGGAATTGACCGGTAAAAAATTTAACTTGGGTAAAACTACTCAGGGGTTTTCCGAATTCCGGGTTCATAAATGTCGTCACATGAAAAAGCGCTTCCCATTTTCCCGGCTACAGCAGCAATTTTACCAGGGTCGCTATTACCGGAGCGCCCTGCTGGCCGTCATCCTGTTCTTCAGCATTCCATCGTTGTCGTTCGATACCTGGTGGCATGCCGAATGCACGCGCAAGGCCATGACGGGAAACGGATTTTCCGCCGACGCGCGGCTGGCCACGCAGTTCTCTAATTACCTCACCGATTTTTTCCCGGCCTTTAACCTGGCCAATGAAAAACTAACGGAAGCGGGGATCGGGCAGTTGCAGCTCAACGGCGATCTTTCATTTGAATACATGCATTTCGACGCGGTGTATACCGAAGCCGATCTTGAACAGAACTGGAAAACATTATTTGACAATACCGTTTCCGCCCTGCAGCATTACGCCGCTTCGGCGGAGGTGAAACCGGGATTCCGGCTGATCGTGCTCTTCAACATCATCGGCTCCAGCCTGCATACGATACAGGATTTTTATTCGCATTCCAACTGGGTGAACCTGCATGCCGGGATGAACAAACTCCCCGCCCCGGTCTGGTACGATGTGCCCGAGGCCGAGCGGAAAAAACTGAACCTGTTTACCGGGGCCTATCCCGACGGCTCATCGCCTGGTCATAAAAACCACGGCGACCTGAACAAGGATTGTTCCGCGCGGGAATACAATAAAGAGGCGGTTGACGCGGCGGAAAGGGCTTCCATCGACTGGGTGAAAAGACTGATGGATGCGGCCCCGGGTGTGCCGTGGGCCGAACTGAAAGCCTACAATATCCAGGGCGATATGGTGATGAAAAGGTTCCTGGTTACCCTGGATGCCACTTTCCTGACCTCGAGCTCGATCACGCTGGACCATTTCGACGGGGCGCAGCCCGTTAAATTCGTTTTCTCTCCCGAGAAAGACCTGGTGAAGGAAAAGAACATGGCGCGCATAGCCATGACCGGCACCATCGGGCAGTACGGCACCAATATCGGGCTGGCGGGCAATACCTTTAAATTGCCGTCGCCCTACTGGTCGGGTTACAAAGTGTACCATATCACGCGCGATCTTGCCGCGGGACTGATGCTGAACAATAAAAAATATACGGCGCCCCGTTAAATTTCTTTTACAAAATGAAAAACGCATGTCGCCTGTTACTGTGTCCGGCCCTGCTACTAACGATCTCGTGTAACCGCTATTCGGCGGCGCATACCGAACGCTGGACCATCGTCTGGCAGCCCTCGCACCAGACCGATACGGGGAAGGATTTCAGCGAAGCCGCCACCTGTAACGGGATCGTGGAAGCCGCCATGGCCTGCTCCCCCGCCCTGAAGGAATACAAGGTCTGGAGCCTGGGAAAGGAAGCATACCATCATGCCGATTCGGGAAGCAATACCAAAATCCTGCATACGACGGCCGTCATCGATGGGAAAATATCGGGTTATGCGTATGAACTGAAGGAATCCAATAAAAAACATCCTGCCGTTTTCATCGCCGTGCATAATAACGGCGGCACCCGGCGCCACGCGGTCTGGGGCTATATCCATTATGGCGACAAATTTGAAAAGGACAACCGCGAACTGGCCGCGCGTTTTGTAAAAGCGATCTGCGAAGCTACGGGGATGGAGAACCGGGGCGTGCTGCTTGACAGTACCACGGGACGAAATGATTACCGCTGCAGGGTCACCAATAAATTATCATTTTACAGCCTCGACGAAAATATTAATACGGCACCTTACCGCGTACTGCTGGAGATCGGCGATAACGCGGCCAGTCATGATTTTCTGCAAAATCCCGCCAACCAGAAGATCATCGGCGAATCCATAAAAAAGGAACTGGCGGACTGGTTGGCGGATCGCAGGCAGGCCGCCCACTGAGCAAATGGCCCGCCTTATTTCGCGAGGATCACGAATTCGCTACCGATATCATCGTCGCCGAAACTGCCGAGCAACGGACCCGAAGGCAGCATTTTGACAAACTCGTGGAAGTTGGTGGCTGTCAAAATCTTTCCCGTCCCTCCCCTAGTTTGCAGGCATTGCAGGAACCGCTGCGCGAAGGGCGAATGGCTTCCCTTGTAACCGTTGGGCACTTCTTTTTTCCCGCCGGATGTCAGGTAGAGCCTTGTTTTCACTTTCAGTTTCTCTGCGAGGTAACTTTCCGCGGCCAGGTCGGCATATTCATCGCCTTTAGACCTCGACCGGTTCCGCGCCACGCGTTCGTCGAAAGTGCCGCCGAAGCAAACATCCAGCACCATCATGATCTGTTTCGAAGGCAGCTTATTGATCATCCGGGAAAGTTTGGAGTACTGGATATAGGTATTGCGGTAGGGATCTTCCTTAATGGTTCTGGAATTGGTGCAAACAATAAACCCGTCGTCAAAGAGCAGGCTGTCGTAATCGCCATGACCCGCGAAATACAGGATCAGCTGGTCGTTGGGCTGAAGGATCTTCGACAGGCGCAACACCTGCTCATAGATGCTGTCGGAAGGTTTATCCAGTAATAATTTTACCTGGAACCCGTAATTCTTTTCCAGTTCCTTCGCGATATCGGTGGCGTCGAGGGTGGGCACACCGTCGAGGTCGCTCCAGACCGGTTTTCCTTCGTAATGGTTTGTCCCGACCACCAGGGCGTATTTTTTGGAGATCGTATTGGCCAGCGCCGCCTGGTCGCTCGCCAGGAATTTACCGCCCCGGCTCTTCATCACATCTTCGGGCAGGAAATACCGGAGACTGCTGATGAATTCCCGTTCAAAGAAAATATCGAAATAATCCGTACGGAAATAATCGCAGCCCACTTCGGTTTTATGCAGGGCGAATTTCACCGCGTCGGCCCAAACGCCTCCTTCAAAAAGCCCGAAAATGTTCAGTTCGTCCGGCAGGCTGGTTACGCAGTAATTCAGCGGACCGTGTTCCTGGCTGATCCCGTTGCACATAAATTTATCGAGCCCGCTGCCGCGCGGTACCAGGAAAATGCGGTTCTTATTGGACAGGGAGGCGATGGTCGGGCTGGTTTCGATCAGGGCCTGGATAAATTCCTTCTGGAAATCGTCGGTGGAACCCGCTTCGGTGATGAACAACTGGTTATTGGCGGGGATGAGCTGGAAGAGATCTTTCAACTGGTTCAGGGGTATACTATATTTTTTTATATCCACGGTATCACTGATGTCAAACAGATCGCTGTAAGGAACAAAATAGGTCACCTGTTTGCCGCCCGAATCCCGCAGGGGTTTGCAATACCCCGAAAAATTGAAAATAAAATAATCCTCAGGTTTGCAGTTGGAGATCGCGTTATTGATGGCCGCCAGTATGTTTTCCCGGGTGGCGCCCTTACTGGTCAGCAGGGTCGATTTCATGGTCTTATCGGCCGACTCGTCACGGATCTGTTCAAATTGCTTACCGAAAAAGTCTGCATAGGCTGCCGCATCCGCCTCGCAGTTGCTGAACCGGAGCGCTCCTTTTTCATTTCCGTTCCGGCCGGCAATATTACTGCCGCGGTAATCGGAAATACCGACCGAGAGCATGTAACAATTCCCGGCGGGCTTCAGCGGCGGCAGGTCTGTTTTTGCATTATCCCGGGTATCGGATCCTTCAAATAAATATTGGGTTTCATTGGCAAGGTACCCGGGCGTTTGTCGCATACTTTTTTTCCTGAGATAACTCACCACTTCTTCAAAGAGTTCCATGGAATTCAGCGTCATCGGCGATTCCAGCACACGTGCCAGCGCCAGGGAATAAGCGCCGAAATACTTTCCTGCATCATCTTTCATTTCCATACCGTCTTCCTCACTGGAAGAAGCGCTGAAGATCACCACCGAGGAAGATTCGTCCTTGACGAGGTTAAAGAGAATATTATTCGATTCCCCCCTGCTTGAAATAACCTTATCCTCCTGTTTCTTCCCGGCGGTATCCGTTTTACCAAAAGAAAGTAATTCACCGGCCTGGCTAACATCGATTGAAATAACCAACTGGCCCGTTTTACCGATTTGTTTCTTGATGCGGTCGAGAAATTCCTCGGTCTGGTACTGGAAAATGTAATTCGCCCGGGAAAGCGCTGAATCCGCCGGGTAATTCGCATCCCGGCAGGGAATAAACAGTCCCGCGTACCGGCTCAGGGAATCGGGCAGGTTACGCGCCACATGCCCATGCGCTGAAAAATGTACAAATACGATATCTCCCTTGTTCAGCGTCTTTGGAAAATTATCAAAAGCTGCCAGGGCTTTTTCCCGGGTCGCTTCTTCATCCGTAACCGAATAGATATTAGCAGGATTAAACCCTTCCCTGCTGCTCAATACGGACCGGAGCAGGTTAACGTCGTTTACGCAACCCCGGAGGTCGCCCCATTTCATTTTCTTCCAGACGGGGGTGCTCTCTATTGTCGGCGGGGGAGTGTACTTATCGATCCCGAAAAGAAAAGCTTTTTTATTCGGTTCGAATTCTGTTTTCGCAACCTGGGTGCGGGTAAGCTTCCCGTATTCATATTCTACAAATTCAAGCAACTGGCCGCGTTTACCGAAGGTTTTTACTGCCCCGTTTAACTGTCCCGCTTTCGTGGAATAGGATTTACGGACTTTGCCGTCGGGATAAAATTCGGAATAGGTTGAATCTTTTAGAACACCGTTGAGATATACCCTTGCCATCCGGAGGGCCTGGTTGGGATAATAAATTTCTTCCCGGCCGGTTTTGACCAGCTTGGGTTTTATATCAAACCAAAGACTGTCCAGCCGCTTTTTTTCCAGCGAGTCCCTTTCCACCCAGCTATACTGGGTCCGGCCTGCCAAACGCCCTGATTCATAAAATTTTTGTTCCTCCACAGATCGGGAAACCTTATCGGTCAGTACCAGCTCCCGGATTTTATTGTTACGGAAATTTATATCCTGGTATTTATACACTTCCCCTGATGCATTGCGGTAAAAGGCCCTGAAGCAAACCGCGTCATTCAGCGCCATCAGCCGCCGGATCAATTGCAGGTTAAGCGAGGAATCTCTAACAAAATCATACCAGCTTTTGCGGCTGCTGTAGATATATTCGCCCTTTATTTCAAACAGCGTTTTTAAGGAATCTTTGGGGGGTTCACATGCTTTTGGTTGCCGGAAAATAAAGATGGCCGAATCCGGCTGGCTGGCGCCGAGAAAAGTACTATAATTCGATTGATGAACCGGGATGGATAAATGATATTTGTTTACCACAATAACCCCTCCTTCGGGAGGGATGAAGCCGTACAGAACGATGCAAAGGGTGAAAAAGACGTATCCTGAAATTTTTCTCATAATATTCGGCTCCCGGCAGCTACTAATATACCCTATTTAAGGCCTGGTACCTCTACCCTGCAGTACTTATTTTGATCCCGCGACAATTCCCGACAAATTGTATTTTTACCCGCCTCAAAACCAACTATGATGATCAAAAAAATACTTTTCCCCTCCCTGGCCGCGGTTTTTATTCTTGCCTGCGGCCCCGGCAAGAAAAAACAATCTGATACGGAAAAAGTCATGACGCAGGATACCACGACCGAAAACATGGACCAGTCCGTGGAGCCTGAAAAAGCTAAAAAGAATGTCACGAAACGCGACTACAGCATCACGAAAGCCGATGCCTATAACGATATTTTCCTCGACAGCCTCGCGATGGAGCGCTATATCGCCGCCCGGCAGCTGGGCGATAAAAAGATCGGGGGACGCATCCGGAGTTTTTACAATGCCCGGAATTACCAGTATGCCTGGTTCTCGTCGACCGGCCTTACCGAACAGGCCCGCTTTTTCTGGAACCAGTATGATTATGCCGTTACCCACCTGAACGACACGTCGCTTTCCAACAGCGCATTTTATAAAAAAGCGGAGAGCTACCTGAACCAGGAAAAGATCACGGTGAGCACCCGCGACAGCGCCCTGCTGCGCACCGAATTCGGGTTTACCGAAAATTTCATCCGCTTCATCAACAGCACCTATGAAAAAGGTTATGTGAAAAGAAAGGAACAGGAAAAATTCGTACCCATCAAAAAAACAGACCCGATGGAAATGGCCGATTCGCTGCTGAACAAAAAACACAAGGACGAAAAATATTACGAGGAAGTGAACGAGATGTACGCGGGGCTGAAACAAAGCCTGCAATTGTATTACGATATCGCCCGCAACGGCGGTTGGCCCGCACTGCCCTCCCTGAAATCGCCCCTGAAAAAAGGCGCGGCCGACGCGGCGATCCCCCTGATCAAAAGAAGACTGCAACTAACGCAGGATATGCCCGGAACCGACAGCAGCGACAGTTTTACGGATTCACTCGAAACGGCGGTGAAAAAATTCCAGCGTCGTCACGGGTATAAACAGGACGGCATTATCAGCAATACGCTGGTGAAGGATATGAATGTGCCTGTCGAAAAAAGACTGGTACAGATCCTCCTCAACATGGACCGGATGCGCTGGATGCCGCAGAAACCAAAGGGCAACCTGATTATCGTCAATATACCCGAATTCATCCTGCACGTGTACGACGGCACCAAAACGGTATTCGACATGGTGGTGGTGGTGGGCCGCGTAGGCAATAACACGATGATGTTTAACGGCGAACTGAGCCAGATCATCTTCAGCCCTTACTGGAACGTGCCGCCCAGCATCATCCAGAAAGAGATCCTACCCGCGATCAAACGCAATCCCAATTACCTCGCCAATAAAAACATGGAACAGGTGGGCAATTCGATCCGCCAGCGTCCCGGTCCGGGTAACGCCCTCGGCAAAGTAAAATTCATTTTCCCCAACAGTTTCAACATGTACTTCCACGACACGCCCTCCAAGAGCCTGTTCAATGAAGACAAGCGGGCCTTCAGCCACGGCTGTATCCGCCTCAGCGAGCCGCAGAAAATGGCGGAATGGCTGCTCCGCAATGATCCGTCGTGGACCCGCGAAAAAATCGTGTCGGCCATGAACCAGACCACCGAAAAAGCGGTGAAACTGAAAGACCCCATACCCGTGTTCATCATTTATTATACGGCATGGGTTGACAACGAGGGCCAGCTTAATTTCAGGGATGACGTGTACCAGCACGACAGCGAGCTGGCAAAAAAAATGTTCCTTCCCGCCAAACAGAAGGGCATCGGCCTGCTGACGGTGGACAATATGAAAACGGCTACCGTGCAGCGGTAAAGTGTATTTACCGCTTATCCCAAACGCGGCGCCCGGCGCTCCGCGCATGCAGCTTTTTACTGTACCTCCTTGCCATAGGATGACCGGCTGTGCAAACCAAAACAGAATGCGTTATGGTAAGGTATATCATGTCTTTTACCGCGCCCCCCGGCCGGCAGGAATCCGCGCAGAAAATCATCGACGCTTATTTTGAAGCCCTCTACCGCCAGGGTCCCGGCGGGATGCGCAGCCAGTGTTACGCGCGCCATGAAAATGACTGCGCCTTTGTGCATATCGAAAGTTTCCGCCGTGAATCCATCGCCCATCATCATTTCCGTTCGGTCATACTCCGTGAATACCTGCAGCAACTGTCATCGCTCTGCGGGGAGAAACCCTTTTTTACAAGGTTGACGCAGCAACAGACTTTTGAATCCATCTATTAAGCTGTCATTACGAATACGTCTCATTGCTTGTTTCCCTGCAGGGCTACGGGATAAATTTTTCAGGCAATTACTTTCCAAATCCTGTAAATTTAACCCGTTCAAAAACCGACACCCATGCACCGCGTGATCATACCCGTTGATTTTTCCGAGACCTCCCTCAATGCCGCCCGCTTTGCCGCCCGGATGCTGGCCGGCAAGGAAGACACGCTGGCCATCCTGTATAATAATTACGAAACCGAAGACGATCTCGACATCTGCCTCATACACCAGGAAAGCCTTAAAAAGGAATTCGCCAAAGCCGGGGTGCTGCATGTGGAATGCGAGCGGGAAATGGGGGGCGACCTGATCGAAAATATCTCAAGGCTGGCGCATACCCTGCGCGCCACCCTGATCGTAATGGGCATCACCGGCAAATCAGCCATCCGCGCCGCCATGTTCGGCAGCAATACCCTGAAGCTGATCGACCGCAACCTTTACCCGGTGATGATCATCCCCCCCGACGCAACCTATAAAGGGATTAATAACGTGGCTTTCGCCTCCGATCTCAAAAACGTAGAAGCCGTCACTCCTTCGGTGCTGATCACGGCTGTGCTCGAACTCTTCAAACCCAAATTGCATATCGTGCATGTGAACCGCGAGGCCATGGAAACCATTCCTGCCGACATGCTCCGCGAAAAAGAAAAACTGGCGGAGATGTTCCGGAAATTCCAAACCAGTTTTTATTTTATCACGCGGCATGATTTCTTCGAAGCCCTCGACCTGTTTATCAAGGATCAGCAGATCGACCTGATCATCACGATTCCCAAGCACCAGACCAACGCAACCTCCATATTCAAGTCGACCCACACCAAACGGCTTGCTTATCACAGTCATATACCGATCCTGGCGGCCCACGAATAATTGGGATTTTGCCAACAGTTTGCTTTCGCCGTGGAGCCGGATATTCGTACCTTTGCCCCGCTCAAACCAACAATGTATATGACCGCTATGCAAACCGTTATCGTACCCGTCGATTTTTCCGAGACCTCCCTGAATGCCGCGCGGTATGCTGTGCAGTTACTGACCGGCCATTACGGGGTGAACATGATTCTCCACCATGTTTATGAAAAGCCGTCGCAGGCCGAAGAGGCGCAGCAGAAACTGGAAGAATTGAAAAATGAGCTGCGGCAGATCGGGATCGCCAAAACTGAAATCCTTGCCGAACAGGGATCCGATTTTATCACGGAACTGGAAAAACTGGCCCGTCACCGGGATGCCGACCTGATCATTATGGGTATTACCGGCCGGTCGCCCCTTGGTCAGACATTTATGGGAAGCAATACGCTGAAAATGGTGGAACGGAACGTTTGCCCGGTACTGGTCATTCCGCCCGACGCCAAATACCATGAAGTGAGAAACGTGCTATTGACATCCGATTTCAAGAATGTTCACGCCAGTACGCCTTCCGTCCCCATTAAAAAGATCCTGAAGACCTTTAAGCCCCGCCTGCATGTGCTGAACGTGGACAGCGAGCATTATGTGGCCCTGACCGAATCCTACCAGTCGGAAAAAAACAAGCTGCGCGACATGTTCAGCGGTTTTTCACCCGAATTCTATTTCATGGGACTGCATGATGTGGACGAAGCCATCCACCAGTTCGCGCAGGACAAGCATATCGATTTCCTGATCGTGATCCATAAGGAACAGACCGTGCTGGAGAAGCTTTTTGTGAAAAGCCATACAAAAAAACTGCTGTACCACAGCTCGGTACCGGTGCTCGCGCTGCATGAATAATGCGGAAAGCGCCGGCTTGACATCCCGGAATTGATTGACTACCTTTGTTACTGTTCCTTTTATGAAACCCGTTTGCATACCCATAACCAGGACCCACCGTTTCGCGGAGCTTTCCCTGCCCGCCAATTTCTATATACCTGACCCGATAGCGATCGGGTAATTACCTGCGACTGCCTCCTTACTGACTACCCATTACTGCGGCCCCGGCCGTATCTGTTATTAACGATTGCCGTATGAAGAATATTAAACTGATTGAAGTTCCCTCCGAGATCGGCGCGGGCACCCGCGGCGCCAGCCTGGGTATTGAAGCCATCAAGATCGCCGCGCTGGATTTCATGAGCAATTTTTTCATTCATTTCCCTTCCGAAAAAATACCCACCGAAAACAAACTGCTTTACGAACCTATCGAATCGCCCTATGCCAAGCGGATCAAGGGGATCGCGCGCATGTATGAACGCGTGAGCAAGGCCGTGAACGATTCGATCCGCAACAATTTCTTTCCCGTGGTGCTCAGCGGTGACCACAGCACAGCCGGCGCCACCATCGCGGGGATCAAACTGGCGAAACCCAAAAGCAAGCTCGGCGTGATCTGGATCGACGCGCATGCCGATTTGCATACGCCCTTTACCACGCCTTCGGGAAATGTGCATGGCATGTCGCTGGCCGCCTCGATCAATAAGAACAATGAAGAATGCGCCGTGCACGACGTTGATGAGGAAACCGTGAAATACTGGAATTACCTCAAGGGGATCGGGAAAATGGCGCCCAAGGTGTTGCCGGAAGACGTGGTCCTGATCTCGCTGCGCGATTTTGAAAAGGAAGAACGCTACCTGATCGAAAAATATGATATGAAAGTAATCAGCACCAAGGAAGTGCGGAGCAAGGGCGCCGAGAACGTGGTGCGCGCCGTGCTGCGTTACCTGGCCGACTGCACGGATATATATATTTCTTTCGACGTTGACAGTCTCGATTCCTCCATTTCAAAAGGCACCGGCACGCCGGTCAGCAACGGGCTGCGCGAACGCGAGGCCGAAGACCTCGTGAGCAAATTCATGCAGAACCGAAAGATCTGCTGTTTCGAAGTCACCGAGGTGAACCCCACCCTCGACAAGGAGAACCTGATGGCCGAGATCGCGTTCAATATCCTGCAGCGGAGCGTGAATGTGCTGATGATGAATTGAGAGCAGCAGTGAGCTGCCCCGCGTACAAATCAATATTTTACTATTTCATGCATCGATTAATCATTATCTGTATTTATTTTTTGTTCTCGGTTAACGGTATGGCCATCCGGGTTTCGGGACAGGGATCCTATCGCGATTCGGTGCAGTCATTCCGGGACCATTATATCAGCACGCATGAAGTGGTGACGGGTAAGGACCGGGCCCTGCTCCAGTTTTTCCCCATCGATCCGGGATTCAGGGTGACCGCCCGTTTTGAAAAACTGGAAGACGCGCCCTGGTTCAATATGGAAACATCCGGCGCAGTGAAAAAAATATTCCGGGTATACGGATTCCTTCATTTCAGCCTCCACGACACCCTCTGTAAACTGTCCGTTTACCAGTCAAAACAATTAATGGGCAGCAGCGAATACGCCGATTATCTTTTCCTGCCCTTTACCGATAAAACATCGGGTGAAAGCACCTATGATAACGGGAGGTATATCGACCTGACCATACCGGAACTGGAAGCGGTCACATACCTGCTCGATTTCAACAAGGCCTATAACCCCTACTGCGCTTATATCAGTAATAAATACAATTGCCCCGTTCCGCCCAAAGAGAATGACCTGCCCGTTGCCGTCAGGGCCGGCGAGAAGACATTTGGAAAATTCGACTGATCATTTTAAGAAGCCGGTTTTTGGCCCTTGCCGGCAAAAAAAATCCCTTAGGTGACGTCGCTAAAGGATCTCCGCAACCCTTCTTCAAAAGAAACGGGATGAAAGCCCAGTTCTTTCTTCGCCTTATCGATGATAAAACCAGTCTTTGGCGGCCTTTTCGCGGGCTCGGAAAAATCTGCAGCGGTAACGGGGCGGATCAGTGAAGGGTCAAGACCGAGATAAACCGCGCAGATCATCGCCATCTGGAAGGGGGTCAGCAGTTCCCCGCCCGATATATGAAAAATCCCGCTGGCTTTTTTTTCAAGCAGGTTCACAATTCCATTTGCCAGGTCGCCGATATAAGTAGGCGTCCGGTACTGGTCGTTCACCACGGAATAAACCTCTCCCCTTTCCAGTTTGTCTATTACCCGTCCCAGCAGGTTCCCGCCGGGGATTAGTGGTTTCCCGTAAACCAGCGCCGTTCTGATAATCGCCCAGCGATGCGGGTATTCCTTCACGGCTTCTTCCGCTTCGAGTTTGGTGCGTCCGTAATAATTGACGGGATGGGGTGCATCATCTTCCCGGTACATGCCATGCAGCCCGTCGAATACAAAATCGGTAGAAAGAAAAATAAAATAACTTCTTTGTTCCTCCGCATTCAGCAGGAGTTGTACCGTGCCTTCCACATTCGCCGAATAAGCGGCGGCAGGATTCAGTTCGCAAGCATCGGGACGGCTCATGGCGCCCGCATGTATGACTATCCCGGGTTTATGTTGTTCAAATACATCATGCACCTGGTAGGGATCGGTAAAATCCATGGACTCGTAAATAAACCCGGGAATTTGATCAAGGGGCAGACGGCAGGTTCCGCGGCCGGTGGCAATAACAGAATATCCTTTTTGCAGCAGAAGGGGTATGAGATAATGCCCGAGAAAACCGTTGGCCCCGGTCAGTAGGATCTTCATGGGATAAAATTAATTAGTTTGTTGCTTTGCTTTGCTT
>CAYNSL010000020.1:33724-38000 GCA_964399755.1 uncultured Chitinophaga sp.
CGCAATGACGGCTTGGCCCGCCTGATCTTGTTTCATACAAAAGATCAAAAAAAATCCTGCCCCGCGGCAGGATTCAATTATTTAAAAATATCAATCTTATTAAAAACCTTTTTTCTCCGGCGTTTTCACATCCCTGAATGGCATGCCCAGGTTATACATCACGAAGCTCCAGATATCGGCGGCTTCCTCGATTTGTTTACTCGTCGGTTTACCCGCGCCATGACCCGCATTGGTTTCGATCCTGATCAGCACCGGGTTGGGACCGGTATGGTATTCCTGCAGCCTTGACGTGAATTTAAAGGAATGCGCCGGCACCACGCGGTCGTCGTGATCGGCCGTGGTCACCAGGGTTGCGGGATAACTAACCCCCGGTCGCAGGTTATGATAAGGCGAATATTTATAGATATACGGGAACTGGCTGGCCGAATCGGGATTGCCGTATTCCGTGGCCCAGCCCCATCCCACGGTAAACTTATGGAAACGCAGCATGTCCATGACCCCCACGGCCGGCAGCGCTACTTTAAACAGGTCGGGCCGCTGCGTCATCACCGCTCCAACCAGCAAACCGCCGTTGCTGCCTCCGCGGATCGCCAGCTTCCCGCTGTTGGTATATTTCTGCGCGATCAGGTATTCGGCGGCGGCGATAAAATCATCAAATACGTTCTGCTTTTTCTCGAGCATACCGTCGCGGTGCCATTTCTCCCCGTATTCGCTCCCGCCCCGCAGGTTCACCGAAGCATAGATGCCGCCCTGTTCCATAAAGAAAGCGTTGCTGACGCTGAATGCGGGCGTAACCGGAATATTAAAGCCGCCGTAGCCATACATCAGCACGGGGTTATTGCCATCGCGCTGCATTCCTTTTTTATAGGTGAGGAACATCGGCACTTTTGTACCGTCCTTGCTTGTAAAGAACACCTGTTCGGTCACCAGGTCGGCTGTCGGCACTTTCACTTCTGTTTTCCGGAACAGGGTCGACTGACCCGTAGCCAGGTTATACCGGTAAATGGAAGGCGGCGTATTGAATGAAGAGAATGTATAAAATAATTCCTTATCGGAGCGTTCGCCGCGGAAACCGGATGCCGTGCCCAAACCGGGAAGCTTTATTTCGCGAACCAGTTTCCCGTCATACGTGTATTGATACACCCGTGTAGAAGCGTCTTTCAGGTAGCTGGCAAACAGGTATCCCCCGCAGGTGGTCACGCTCTGCAGGGCCATGGGTTTTTCGGGAATAATGGTCTTCCACTCCTCTTTGTATTCATCGCGTTCATTCTCCAGCGTCTTACCCGATTTCCGCAATTTTTCCTCACGTTCCGCCAGTTCGGCCGGTCCCATCGGTTTTACAAGCACCAGTTTGTAATTGGGCGCCCCGTCATTGGTCAGGATCAGCAGTTTGCCGCCATAGTTATCAATTACATCGGCTTCGGTGTCAAAACCGGGGATCACCAGTTCGAATCGAACCATGATGGGATCTTTCTTATCCATGAAATAGATCTCAGACCCGCTTGTTCCCTGTGATACCTGCAGGATCAGGAATCGTTCATCTTCCGTGAGTCCCGCGTTGCAGTAACGCAGGGGGTGTTCCAGGTCGCGGTACACCAGTTTGTCGTTTACCTGGTCGGAGAAAAGTTTATGGTACCTGACAAGATTATACTGGTTCTGTTTGGTCAGCTTTGATTTCTCATCCGGCTCTTCATAACCGCTGTAGTAAAACCCGTCATCGCCGTGCCAGCTGAAGCCGCCGAATTTGATCCAGCGGATCTTGTCGGGTAATAATTTCCCGGTGGCCGTCTCCATGATATAGCCTTCCTGCCAGTCGCTACCGGCTACCGCCACCGTATAACCGAAATATTTTCCGCTCTTGCTGAACCCGTAGTTCCCGATCGCGGCGATACCGTCCTTGCTCAGTTTGTTCGGGTCGAGGAACACTTCGGGTTTGCCGGCGATTCCCAATTGGCGGTAAAGTATGGCCTGGTTCTGCAAACCGTCGTTCCTGAAATAATAATAATACTGTCCTTTTTTGAACGGGGAGGAAATACGGGGATAATTCCAGAGTTCTTCCAGTCTTTTTTTCACCTGGTCGCGGATAGGGATCGTCGCGAGATAATCAAAGGTCACTTTATTCTGCGCCTGCACCCATGCTTTGGTGTCCTCGCTGTTTTCGTCCTCCAGCCACTGGTAAGGATCATCCACCTTGTACTTCTGGTGATACCCATCCGCCTTATCGATTTTCTTGCTGACAGGATAAGTCAGTTGCGCGGACAGCGCCAGGGGAACAAAGAATAAAAATAGCGTGCTCAGTTTTTTCATATGCCCTGTTTTGAGCCGCTAAAATAAGTCAATTAGGGGCAATACGGAAGCAGGAGGTACCGGATCAAATCAGGGTGCGCCGTTCACCAGCCAGGTGCCAAAGACTTCGGACACTTTCCATTCCCGCCCCGCATATAAACGCGGGTTGCCGATCATATAATCCAGGAATTTCCTGACATCCCCGGTCCCGCATTCGGCCATCGTTTGCAGGGTGGTCCGGCCCTGGTAGCTTCCTTTTGTAATGGGCCTGTCCATTCCCGGCTCGTTTTCTTTGAAATATTTCCCGGTAAAACGGATATCGGCCACCAGTGAGTCCACCAGCCTGTCTTCCGCTTCCTGCGTCCAGTTAAAAAAAATGGTGTAGCGGTCGAAGAAAGGTTTTTCATATACGTCCAGCAGCCGGATAAAATGCGATGCCAGTTTCGGGAAACGGCCATAGTAGATGCCCGTTTTATCCATGAAGGTGTAGATCAGGTCGCCTTTTTTCAGCGCCAGGCCGCTGGTATTATTGGAAATGGTGAAATAATAATAATCGCCTTTTATCAGGTTGCAGCGGCCATATCCTTTCTGCACCGCGTCGGCGCGGGAAGTTTCATACACACCGAAAACCACGCCGAGCTGCTTTTCCTTCAGGGCAAACCCTTCGGGCATTTCGAGCTGCACCACTTTCACGGTATCATTCAGGTCAACCATATAATCGGTGATCGGGAAGGCCCGCAGCCACCGGGTGGTATCAGACTGGGCACCGGCGGATCCGGCGCAGGCAAGCGCAAGAAAGAACAGGAATCGGCGCATATCGGTTTATTTTACAGGCAACCTACATCACCTGTTTACGCCTCGCATCCGGGCTGGCGGGTATTCGTGTTAAGAAATATAAAAACCGGCTGGCCTATATTTGCTCACCGGGTACATAACCCAAAATGTGTATTAAATACACATTTAAACTATATTTGCAATCCAGGGCCAGAAAATTAAATATGGAAAGAAAAATCAGCAGGATCGGCGTAATGACATCCGGGGGTGATTCACCGGGGATGAACGCCGCCATCCGGGCGGTGGTCCGCACCGGTATTTTTTACGGACTCGATGTATATGGCGTCATGCGCGGATACCAGGGACTGATCGAAGACGATATACACCCGATGGAATCCCGTTCGGTAGCCAATATTATCCAGCGGGGCGGCACCATCCTGAAAACCGCGCGCAGCAAGGACTTCTATGAATACGAGGGCCGCAAGAAAGGTTATGAGAACCTGAAAAGGCGCGGCATCAACGGGCTGGTCATTATCGGCGGCGACGGTTCCTTCCGCGGGGCGGTTGAGTTCAGCAGGGAATTTGACATACCCTGCATAGGGATCGCGGGTACGATCGACAAGGATATCAATGGCACCGATTTCACCATCGGATTCGACACCGCGGTGAACACGGCGGTGGAAGCCATCGATAAGATCCGCGATACGATGGATGCGCACGACCGCATCTTCATCATTGAAGTGATGGGGCGCGATGCCGGGTATATCGCCCTGCACAGCGGTATCGCCACGGGCGCGGAAAATATCCTGATCCCCGAGCGAAAGACCAATATGGATGACCTGATCACTTCGTTGCTTGAAAAGGAAAGAAGAAAAAAACTGGTGAACCTGATCGTAGTGGCCGAAGGCGATGATTTCGGCGGAGCCAATAAAGTGCAGGCCGTATTAAAGGAAAAACTGCCCAATGCCGAGATCCGCGTCTGCATCCTCGGGCATATCCAGCGCGGGGGGGCTCCCAGTTGTCTCGACCGGCTGATCGCGAGCCGCATGGGTTATCATTCCGTGGAATGCCTGCTGGAGGGAAGACACAATGTATTCGTGGGCATTGTCAATAATAAGATGAGCTATATGCCCCTCGAGAATGCCGTGAAAAACAAGGGAAAGATCAGCGAAGAATGGATGAGGATCGTGAAGATCCTTGCAAGCTAGTTAGGAGT
>CAYNSL010000021.1:0-18044 GCA_964399755.1 uncultured Chitinophaga sp.
AACCATGACTGAATGGAAAAGCTATCCAGGCTACCTTCACTATTTTCTTGAATTTAAACTGTTGGAAGACAAACGAATAGATTATTTGCCAGTCCCAAACCGGTTCCATTTATAGGATAAAGTGAATAAGTAATACCGCGCTAGTTGTAAACTACGCGAATCGTTGATTGAATTTCCGGTGATCTCCCGCGCGAAGGAAGCATTTTGATTGAAAATATTATTGCCGGAGAAACTAATATAAAGGCTTTCCCTTTTTAATAATTTTTTTTCGGCGGTAATATTCAGCAGGTATATGTTATCGTCAAAGGATCCTTCCAGCCCGCGGTTGAGGATCATCTCGAAATCATACCTGATGACGAAGCGGCCGGGCAGGTCCACGCTAACGGTATTCCCGAAATTCCAGCTTGAATAGGTTGATGCATTTCCCCGGTTCACCAAATTCCGGGAGGCGGAAACAGCAAAGCCAGCTTCAATCCCCAGTTCCAGCCAGCTTTTGTTATTATAGACGAATGCTGCTCCCTGCGACAAAAGCCAGTTGTTACCCGTACTTCGAACGGCATTCACCAGGTTGGCGTCGCGGTTATAAAAAAAGTTGCCGTTGACCCGCAGCAGGTATTTTCCCTGCTGCCAGGGCTTGGAATAATTATAAAAACCAGAGACGCTGTACATCCCGTTGATATTTTCGGGGCGGCTCAGCTGCGCGCCGCTGGTGTCCAGCAGCCGGGTGCTGTTAATGATCTTATTCTTCGTGGCGTTGAATCCCAAAGAAGCAAACAGGCTGTTACCTGATAATAAATCGAAGCTGTTATAGTGCAGGTTCAGGGAATGCGTGAACTCGGGACGCAGGTCCGGGTTACCCTCCGTTTGGAACTGTGGATTTGATATATCCCTGGTAAGTTGCAACTGGATAATCCCCGGCCGGCGACTGAAGCCATTATAACTCACACTCAAATTGCGGGTCCTTGAAAAGGAATAACTAAACCGGGCCGAGGGAGCCAGGTTGATGATGGTTTGCCGGTTATACGCGGAATCTTTCTCCTCGGAAAATGTCCGGGTCCGTATCGGGAGCAGTCCCATGCCCAGGGAATAATTATATTTTTTCCTGACAGTCCGGAATGTAAGATCAGCCCGGTCATTGTCGTAGCGGTTTGCATAACGATCGCTCAATGCGTCGATCAGCAGCCAGTTGCCGGGGCCGGGGTACGGCTGGTAAACATCCCGGTTATTGGAGGAACGTGAATAACCATGTGACAAATTGAGTTCCATAAAATGATTTTTCCGGATGGGTTCAGCGTATGTAATGTACAGGCTGTAGTTATTTCCTTTTGTATTTTGAAGGATCTGCTGTTCCTGCAAACTGTCGGAGTAGCCGCCCAGCGCGTCGTATACCCGCGTAAACCCGGGCCTGAACGATTCGAGTGTCGAACGGTCGGTATTGAGGGAGAAACCCATGGTCAGGCTCCTGCCGGGTTTGCGGAAACCCTGGCTGTAAAAAACCGTAACGCCGAAACCGGGCGACCGCGTTTTACTGGTATCTTTTATATATCCTTCGCTTGTCTTTATACTCGTATCCCGGTAATAATTAAAATTCGTACTGTTCCGGCTCCGGGATTCATTCAGGCCGAATTCAGGGCTTATTTTAATATAGGTCAGCGAATCCGGGTTTAATTCCAGGTTCAGGTATGCCTGGTGATTATGAACAGGGTTGGAATAATCCAGGCGCTGGTTATTGATAAAATAACCCGAGGGATAAAAGTGCTGCTGATAAATTTCCCGGTACCCTTCGGTTACGCTGCTCCGGTAACTGTAACTGCCGTAAAACGAATTATTCTTCCCGAAATCAAAACGGAAATTGGTTCCCGCCGAATGGGTCGTGGTGATCCCTTCGGGAATATTCAGGATGTTCCGCTTCCGGCCGTTGCTGCCGGGAGATATCATTCCGGACGACATGGACATCGGCCCCATCCCGGAACTGCCGATACCGGTAATGACAAAACCGTTATTGATATTATTCGAATTCCCGTAAAACGAGAGTTGCGACCGGTCGCTGAAGAAATTCGTATTCGCTTTTACCTGGTAACTTTCTTCCGTGCCGTACCCGGCCGACAGGTTCCCGAACACGCCGTTGCGTTTTTCCTTTTTCAGTTTCAGGTTGATCACTTTGGCGGGGTTATCCGGTTTGATACCGCCCGCGGCCACGGGATCGTCCGCGTCATCCATCACCTGGATCTTGTCGACGATATTGGCCGGGAGTTCGCGGGTGGCCATTTTCACGTCGGTGCCGAAAAAGTCCTTCCCGTTTACCTTTACTTTATATACCGGTCTGCCCTGGGCCGTGATCACGCCGTTTTTGCTGACTTCGATGCCCGGTAAATTTTTCAGCAGGTCTTCCACGGAAGCGTCGGGCTTCAACAGGATGGAATCCGCTTTATATTCGATTGTATCCTCCCTGATCAAGATGAAGGGAGTGCCGAGCAATATCTCTTTCAGCAATTTGATGTCGGGACGCAATATGATTTCCCCAACCTGGAAAGATGTTTCTGATGGGGGAATAGAATATTCCTGACGGAACGACGCATACTCCGAATAGGAAGTGTGGAGGATAAACCGGGACGCGGTGATGCCGGAAAAACTGAACAAACCCCTTTTCCCTGAAACGGTCCTTATGCTGTCGCCCGTTTCCGGGATGACGAGGAGTACGGTAACACCGGGAAGGGGGGTATGCGTGGAATCCGTAATCTTACCCTGGACCAGCCTGCTTTTTTGCGCGAAGCTGATGATGGGCAAGCCCGTCATCAAAATAAAGCATAAGAATACTATTCTCCGGTTCATAGTTTGGGATTCAGGCAGACCCGGTAAAGTTGCGCAAAATTCCTGTTTACATTTCCGTAAAATGATTCAACGTCGGTTAAAGCGTCAAAGCATCCCTCTTATAAAAGCGGACGGGGTGATCCCGTCCGCTTGCAAAAGAGAAATACCTGTTTTTTAACTACAGGATAAAAGTCATTAAGGTTTCACCTGTATATTACCATTGGTCAGGTTAAATAATCCTATGTTGGCGTTATTACATCCGAATGCCGAAGGAAAGTAATCGGAAAACTGGTCCGCGGGCGCGTTGGCGCCTTCGCCGTTATCGACCATTTTGCCCCAGATGGGATCACCCACATTATATAACCCCGGTAAACCGGTGCCCGCCCGTTGGGTGACAACACCGGAAAAAACGGCGGTTTTACCATCCGCGAGTATGGTAAAGCAGGTGATGTTTCCGTGTACCCGGATATCCTGTCCCGGACTGGAAGACTCAAAATTTCCGCTAACAGCGCCGCTGGCGTTTTTACGGGCGCTGAAAGCAAAATTCTGCACCTGGCCGTTCATATAAGCGGGACTGATCGCCGCGTTACCATTAATGGAAGGTCCCGGCGGAAGGGGTTTGAACGCGCCGGAAATAACCAGGACCAGGAGACTGGCCACCGTTACCGACAAAAAAGATAGCTTTCTCATGTTGTTGATTTTTTTATTTGAATAAAGGCGCTTGAACCATTAGGGTTTCACCTGGATATTACCGTTAACGATATCCTGCATACCGAAGCCATAAAGACCGCAAAACTGTGTTCCGCCGGTACTTAACACATCGGAAAACTTGTCGGACGGAGCGTTGCCGCCTTCACCGTTATCCTGTACTTTGAAAGCAACAAAGTCGCCCACATTATAATCACCCGGGAAACCGTCGCCAACCCGTTGCGTGATCTGGCCGCTCATAAAAGCGGTTTTTCCATCAGGAAAAATTTTGAGGCAGGTAATATTACCGTGAAGACGAAGGCTCTGGTCATTGCTTTTCACTTCAAAAGATCCCGTAACCACTCCCGAAGAACTGGTTTTGGCCTGGAAGGAAAAATGCTGAACAGAATTAGTGATCAGCAATCCGCCCTGCCCGTTTGCGGAAGGTCCGGCGGGGGGAAGGGGGCGGAATGACATGATCGCGACGGCAGAAACACCGAGTACGGCGATGGAAGCAAAAACTGAGATTTTTTTCATTGTGTTTGTTTTATGTATTTATTAAATGGTGGACGAATACTTAATTTTTTACCTGGATATTACCGCCTTCGATGTCAATCAGGGGAAGGGGAACCGCAACGGTGCAGGGCGGGTAAGCGGGTCCGGTAAATACCAGTGAAATCTGGTCGGGAGCGCTGTTGTTTCCTTCACCGTTATCTACCACGCGGAAATGGCATTTCCAGCCCACTCTTTCGGGGTTCTGATCGTCGGATAAAACGGTACCCGACAGGTGGGCGCTGTTGCCGCTTACCGTCATGCAATCGATGCTGAATCTGACCTTCAGTTCGCCGCCGGTATAGGTCACTTCACCATTTCCCTGTACGCTGCCATTAGGCATCGTGTTGGCATGAAAGGCGAAGCGGCGCGAAACATCGCCCGGAAGCGTAAGCGAACCCTGCCCGTTGGCGGAAGGCCGGTTACCCGCGTTTGTAAATGAAGTGAGGGAAAGGATCGTAAACACCGATACGGGTGCCAGCAGGAGAAAAAACAATTTTTTCATTTTTCAGGTTTTAAGGTTTAATAATGAAGTCAATTGCCCGGTTCTGCCGGGTCAATAGTAATAACAAATAACCACCGGCTATGCCGGCTACGGGCAGAACATTAACCTGAAAATTGGTTTCATTGATATTCGATCATCGCCTGACGGCGCGGAAGGAAAAGGGATCGCACTCAATTTGCCGGGTAGTGGGTGGCTATTGAGCGATTCAGATCAAAATTAAATGTAAGATGTTTTTAAACGTTTCCAAAAATTATTTAGGCGCGATTGATCGTAAAACTACTTTATGGCCTGTCCCGCAGAAAAAATTCCCGCCGGATGGTATAAACAATAGAAATATAGCCGCCCGCTTCGGTACTTTTTTCAACAACCCGCTCCTCTTCCCGGATAAATTCCAGCTGGATGGGGCCGTCGGCTAATTTGGAAAAATCTTCCCGGGTGATCATCATCCGGTTGAACAGGACGGTATCAACCCTGTTGATGCCGTCGCCGAGGAAACTGGTATCGGTCATCAGCACCCTGACATAATCTTCTTTCTCCAGCCCGCTGAATTCCAGGTTCAGCCTTTTACGGTAAACCGTATCGGGCATCGGTGACCGCAGTGTAAATGGCCGGAAAACGAAAGATTCTTTGTAGGTCTTTTTTTCACTGTCCGTAAAAACGATGTTGTGCTTCCCGGTGAACCGGCTGACGGCTTTGGTGACCTGGTAAATAGGACCCGTGATAGAACTGCTGTCCACTGACAGTCGTTCACCGTCAAGCGCCACAAAGGCCGGTTCTTCCAGCGCGATGGTGGGCCCGTACTGACCGCCATACCTGAATTGCAGGGTAATGGTAACGCTGTCATTTCCCTCTTCGCCCCAGACCTTATAGTCAAAAAAAATATCGTCGGTTTTTATTCCCTTTTCGCTGCCGGTGGAGCCCAGGCAGGCAGAAAAGGCAACAAGGAGACAGCATCCCGACAGAAATGACAGCCACTTTTTTTTATGCCGGTTTCCCACCATGCCCGAAAGGTACGTTAAGACCCCAAAAAAATTCGAAAATGGCGGGCTTTAGCGCCATCCGGAACTGTTAATCTGCGCCTGGCACGGGGCTTAAACTCCCGGCTAAGGCTTATCTTTGTCCCCCTGTCAAAATGGCCTGTAACCAGTTTATAGCACCCTTTTTGAAGGCAGTACCCATTCCATACAAAAATTAACCATTACCATGCTTGGTTTTATCTCAAAAATATTCGGGGGCAGCAAATCGGAGAAGGATGTAAAAAAGATCGAGCCCTACGTGGCAAAGATCAATGAATATTTCACCGCTTACCAGTCGCTTGACAACGACGAACTGCGCGGCAAAACGCAGGAGTTCCGCGCCCGGATCAAAGAATACTTATCGGAGATCGATGCGGAGATCGCCGCAAAAAATACGGCTGCCGACGAACTGCCCTTTAACGACCTCACCGGCAAGGATACTATTTACCAGGAAGTGGACAAACTGAAAAAGGAACGCGATAAAAAGATCGAAGAAGTTCTGGAAGCCATCCTGCCCGAAGCATTTGCCGTGGTCAAGGAAACTGCCCGCCGTTTTAAAGAGAGCCCTGAAGTCATTGCCACTGCCACACAACTGGACCGCGACCTGAGCGTGAAGAAAAATTATATCCGTATCGAAGGCGACCGGTCGATTTTCAAGAACAGCTGGACCGCCGCCGGGGGTGAAGTGACCTGGAATATGGTGCATTACGACGTACAGCTGATCGGGGGTGTGGTGCTGCACCAGGGAAAGATTTCCGAAATGGCGACGGGAGAAGGAAAGACCCTCGTTTCCACCCTGCCCTCCTACCTCAACGCCCTGGCCGGCGAAGGCGTGCATATTGTTACTGTGAACGACTACCTCGCCCGCCGCGACCAGGAATGGAACGGGCCGATCTTTGAATGGCTGGGGCTAACCGTGGATTGCATCGACAAGCACCAGCCCAACAGTGAAGAAAGAAGAAAGGCCTATCTCGCCGATATCACCTACGGCACCAACAACGAATTTGGATTTGATTACCTGCGCGACAACATGGTGCATACCGCGGAAGAAATGGTGCAGCGCAAACACCATTACGCGATGGTGGATGAAGTGGACTCGGTGCTGATCGACGACGCGCGTACCCCGCTGATCATTTCCGGTCCCGTGCCAAAAGGCGAAGACCAGCAATTCCATATCCACAAGCCCCGCGTGCAGCAACTGGTGCAGGAACAGGAACGCATCATCCGCAACAGCCTGAACGAGGCCAAGAAGAAAATGGCCGAAGGCGATGATGACCCCAAGAGCGGAGGTCTTCACCTGTTCAGGGCTTACCGGGGGTTGCCGAAATACGGGCCGCTGATCAAATTCCTGAGCGAACCCGGCACCAAGGTAAAGATGCAGAAAGCGGAAAACTATTACCTGCAGGACCAGCAGCGCAACATGCATATCGTGGATGAAGAGCTGCTGTTCCAGATCGACGAAAAAAACAATTCGGTGGACCTGACCGACAAGGGCCTGGCCATGATCACGAAGACGGGGGAAGATCCCGATTTCTTCGTATTGCCGGATATCGGCGTAAAGCTCGCTGAAATCGAAAAAAGCAACCTGTCGGCCGAAGAAAAACTGCAGCAGAAAGAAGTCGTGCTTACCGACTATGCGCAAAAAGCCGACCGCATCCATACGGTGCAGCAATTGCTGAAAGCCTATACCTTATTTGACAAGGACGTGGAATACGTGGTGATGGACGGAGCTATCAAGATCGTGGACGAACAGACGGGACGTATTCTTGAAGGCCGTCGTTATTCAGACGGATTGCACCAGGCCATCGAGGCAAAGGAAAACGTGAAGATCGAAGCCGCGACCCAAACCTATGCCACCGTTACCCTGCAGAATTATTTCCGGATGTATCATAAACTGGCGGGGATGACGGGCACCGCGGAAACGGAAGCAGCGGAATTATGGAGCATTTACAAACTGGATGTGGTGACGATTCCCACCAACGTAAAAATGATCCGTAAAGACAACCAGGATCTTGTTTATAAAACCAAACGCGAAAAATATAAAGCGGTAATCGATGAAATCGAAAAACTGCGCAACGAAGGACGACCCAGCCTCGTGGGCACCACTTCGGTGGAAGTGAGCGAACTGCTGGGCCGGATGCTGCAGCAGAAAAAAATTCCGCACAACGTACTTAACGCGAAACAACACGCGCGTGAAGCCCAGGTGGTAGCGGAAGCCGGTCTCGCCGGCGCCGTCACCATCGCCACCAATATGGCGGGTCGCGGTACCGATATCAAACTGGGTCCCGGCGTAAAAGAAGCGGGCGGATTGGCGATCATCGGCACCGAACGCCACGAGAGCCGTCGCGTGGACCGGCAGTTGCGCGGTCGCGCCGGACGCCAGGGCGACCCGGGTACATCACAGTTCTATGTTTCGCTTGAAGACGACCTGATGCGGATGTTCGGCAGCGAACGGATCGCTTCGCTGATGGATAAACTGGGTTACAAGGAAGGCGATGTGATCCAGCACAGCATGATCAGCAACAGTATCCAGCGCGCGCAGAAAAAAGTGGAAGAAAATAATTTCGGCATCCGGAAGCGGCTGCTGGAATATGACGATGTGATGAACAAGCAAAGGAATGCGGTCTATGACAAGCGCAACCACGCCCTGTTCGGGGAAAGGCTGGCGCTGGATATCGACACTTCCTTCTCCACCGTGGCCGAAAGCCTGGTTGATTCCTTTAAGGAACAGGAAGACTATGAAGGATTCAAAATGGCCTGCATCGTCAATTTCGGGCTGGATACCCAAATTGAAGAGGAAGAATTCAAAAGGGGCGACGCCAATGCGGTGATCGATAAATTATACGCGGAGGCCACGGAAAAATACAGTTTCCATAAGGAAGAACTGAAAAAACAGGCCATCCCTGTTTTTAAAAACATCCGGCTTACGCAGGGCAGCCATATCGAAAACGTGGTGGTGCCCTTTTCCGACGGGCGCAAGGGCCTGAACGTGCTGACCAGCCTCGACAAGACCCTCCAGACCGGCGGCTCGGAACTGACCAATTCGCTCGAAAAAACGATTACCCTTGCCGTGATCGACGATGCCTGGAAAGAACACCTGCGGGCCATGGACGACCTGAAGCAAAGTGTGCAAACGGCCTACCTGGAACAAAAAGACCCGCTGGTCATTTATAAGATGGAAGCCTATAACCTGTTCCGCAATATGAACGCCGAAGTGAACAAGGATATCGTTTCTTTCCTTTGTCATGCCACGATTCCCATCCAGCAGGAAAACGCCCCCCTGAAAGAAGGCCGCCAGCAGAAAACCGACATGAGCAAGATGCGGGCCAACAAGGAAGATGTGGAATCCACCGGCGAGGATTATGCCGCCAATGAAAAAGACCGGCTTGTCCCTGTTTCTGTGGAACCCAAGATCGGCCGGAACTCCCCCTGTCCCTGTGGTTCGGGCAAGAAATACAAACATTGCCACGGCAAGGAGGCCTGATCCCTGCACTGCCGGGTGGCAAAACCCCGCAAGGTTGTTCTACCCGGTATTTTACCTCGTGTTTTCACGTAATGGTGGAAAACAGGGTGCATAAACCCTGTGGGTTATGAAAAAAAAATGATAGGTTTGCCACCCTATTCATCAAACCAAAAATCAAAAACATGAAAAAAGTATTTGCTGTCCTGGCGCTGGTAGGCGTTATGGTTGCCTGCAACAACAAAAAGAAAGAAGACAAAAAACCCGAAGGCAAGGACACCACTGCCACCACTACGACGACTGACAACACCACGACCACCACCGACAACACCACGACCACCAACACTTCCGGCGTTCCTACTTTTTCTGATCCGGAAGTACAGAAATTCGCCAACGATTACGCAGCTTTCGTGAACGAATACAAAGCCGGCCTGAAAGATCCCGCCAAACTGATGGAGCTGACCAAATCCATGCAGGACTGGGCTTCCCGCGCTTCCAGCATCGGCATGAAACTGGCTAACAATCCCGAGGAAGCTAAAAAATGGGCCGACTGGACAACCGCGATCAGCAAAGAGCTGACGGATGCCGCCATGAACATGGGCAAATAAGCGACCCCGAATGATACTGAAAAAAAATCCCTCCTGCCCTGCAGGGGGGATTTTTTATTATCTAACTTTAGAATGGCCAAAGCAAGACTGACTATGTACCATGTAACCAAGAAAAAGGTTCATGCCCTCCTCCACCCCGAAATCGTAGGCGATAAGAACTGGGATAAGATCATCAACATTTTTATCATTACGCTGATCATTCTGAATGTACTGGCCGTGATGCTGGAAACGATCACCAGCCTGCACGAACGTTTTTTCTGGTTTTTCCATTATTTCGACCTTATTTCCGTGATCATCTTCACGGTCGAATATATCCTGCGGGTTTGGAGCAGTAATCATGAAGAACGGTACCGTCACAGTTTCTGGGGAAGATTGAAGTACATGGTATCCTGGGGCGCCCTGATCGACCTGATGGCCATATTGCCCTGGTACCTGGCCCGCCTGTTCCTGGGTTTCGACCCCCAGAGCTTCCGTATCCTCCGGATGATCCGGTTGCTGCGTATTATCCGGTTGTTCAGGCTTACGGCCTATATGAAGTCGGCCCAGATGATCACCAATGTTTTCAAAAAAAGATTTAATGAACTGCTCCTGAGTTTTGTCCTTGTAATATTCCTGATCACTTTTGCCTCCTGTATTATTTATTTCGCGGAACACCAGCACCCCGAAAACCAGTATAAATTTACCAGCATACCCGCCACCATGTGGTGGTCGGTGGTTACCCTTACCACCACCGGTTACGGGGATATGTACCCGATGACGGCATTGGGCAAAGCCTTTGCCATGGTGATCATGCTTTCCGGGGTCGCTTTTTTCGCCCTGCCGGCCGGTATCATCACTGCGGGATTCCTCGAGGAGTTCCGGATGAACCGGATCAAGAAAACGCACCGCTGCCCCAATTGCGGCGAGCATATCGAGCTCGATGATAACGGACATCAGCACCAAAGCTGAACATAAAAAATCCCCGGGCAGTGAACCGCCCGGGGATTAATGAATTTTTCGGAAAACTCAGAATCCTTTCTTGCCTTTCAGCTGGTATTTCTGTTCGTACCGCTCGTTCAGTTGCTTTTGCTTATCGTCGAGGTTGATAACGCGGCCCTGGATAAAGGCATCCGTGACATTGCTGGTGCTCATGTCGAGGATATCGCCGGAACTGATGATGAAATTGGCTTCCTTTCCCGGTTCGATACTCCCGGTCTTGTCGGCCACTCCCATGATCTTTGCCGCGTTGAGCGTGATGGCCGCGAGGGCTTCTTCTTTTGTCAGCCCGTAAGTGGCCGCCGTCCCCGCGTTAAAGGGAAGGTTGCGTCCGCGGGTCTGTGCATCATCATCGGAAATCGCGAATAAAACACCCGCTTTCTGCAGGATGGCCGCGGTTTTGTAGGGCTGGTCCACATCATCGTCGCTCGTGGTAGGCAAACTGTGCATCTGCTGCAGGATCACCGAAACATTGTGTTGTTTAAGCAGGTCGGGGATCTGCCAGCTCTCGCTGCCGCCGACAATCACCAGGTCAAATCCGAATTCCCTGACAAAATCCAGCGCTACCAGCATTTGTTTAACCGTGTTGGCATGCACGTACAGTTTCTGTGTTTTTGAAAAGAGGTTTTTAACCGATTCGTATTTCAGGTTGGTCTCTTCATGCGAGGCGGCGCCGGCATAGGCTTTCGCCTCGCGGAAAAACGCTTTTAGTTTTTCAATTTGCTCCAGCCCTTCCTTCACCGGATCGGATGCGGCTCCTTCGTTTGGACCGCCGGGGCGACCGCCACCGCCGCCACCCCTTCCGAAACTGGGGCGCGGCATCAGGGTGGGCATATAGAGGTGCATGCCTCCGTCAATTTTCAGGGCTGCATCGGTCCAGGTCCAGGCATCCAGTTGTACTACGGAGGAAGAGCCGGCGAGGAAATTTCCCTGCGGAACGATATTGGCCGCAAGGATACCGTTTGAGCGAAGGGTGTTGATCACTTTCGAGTCGGTATTATAAGCCACGATGGAGCGTACATTGGGGTTCATGTCGCCGATCTCCTTTACATCATTACTGGCCCGAACGGCCCCGATCTCGATAAGACCCAGCGAACTTACCGGAAGTATCAGTCCCGGGTAGAGTTGCTTACCCTTCGCATCCACCACGTTGGCTTCGCCGGCGGGAATGGCAATGTCCTTCCCCACTTTTTCGATCTTTCCGTCGCGCACCTGGATGATCCCGTTTTCGATCACGGTTCCGTTGCCGACATGGATCGTCGCGTTTTTAATATACATCGTTCCCTTTTGCGGGGGCGCCGGCAACACGTTCGACTGCGCCCGGCCGTTAACCGCCAGGGCAAAAAGAAAAATGATGAAGAATATCTTTTTCATGTATAGTTAGTTTATTTATTATCAAAATATTCAAGGTCATCCGAATCGATCACCAGCAAACCGTGACTGTGTCCGTGATCGCTGCAGGTGTGCATGATCTGGTAGGTGGGCATGGCCGGGATCGTTGGCGTCCCGCTCCTTTTTTCACCATTCAGTTTTTTCACCAGCCGCATTCTTTCGGCGTCGATATCCTTTTCCAGTTGCTGGTCCTTTTCGCGGTCGAAATAAACAGTACCATCCACGATCGTGTACAATGATTTTGCATAAATGCTCAGCGGGTTATCCGACCAGAGCACCACGTCGGCGTCTTTCCCCACTTTCAGGCTGCCCACGCGGTCGGCCACATGTAACATTTTTGCGGGGTTGATGGTAACCAGGTCCAGCGCTTCTTCCTGGCTAAGTCCGCCGTATTTAATGGTCTTGGCCGCTTCCTGGTTGAGGCGGCGCGCCATTTCCGCGTCGTCGGAATTGATGGCCACATTAAGTCCCACTTTGTGCATGATGGCCGCATTATAGGGAATCGCGTCTTCCACTTCCACCTTGTAGGCCCACCAGTCGGAGAAGGTGGAGGCGTTGGCACCGTGCTGCAGCATCTTGTCGGCCACTTTATAACCCTCAAGTATATGCGTAAATGTATTCACTTTAAAACCCATACGGTCGGCCACTTCGATCAGCCCGGTGATCTCGCTCTGCACATAGGAATGGCAGGTGATAAAACGCTTCCGGTCCAGGATCTCCACCAGCGCGTCCAGTTCGAGGTCGCGCCGCGGCGGCAGCAGGCCGGTCAGCGGTTTTTTGGCCTTGATCAGCTGGTCTTTGGCGGCATTATAGGTTTCCCATTCTTTCTTATAATCTTTCGCGCGGGTAAATGCGTCCACAAATACCTGCTCCACGCCCATCCGCGTATCGGGATAGCGGTTATTACCCTGTGTGGCGGCTGAGCGTTTTACATTTTCGCCAAGGGCGAACTTGATGAACCCGTCGGAATTTTTGAATTTAAGCTCTTCATCGTTCACGCCCCAGCGGAGTTTGATCAGCTGGGTCTGCCCGCCGATGGGATTGGCGGAACCGTGCAGGATATGCGAAGTGGTGACCCCGCCGCTGAGCTGGCGGTAGATATTGATGTCTTCGGGGTTCAGGTTATCGCCGATCCGCACTTCGGATGTCACCGATTGCGCGCCTTCATTGATCGAAGCGGCGGCGATATGCGAGTGTTCGTCGATGATACCGGGCGAAAGGTGCTTACCCGTACCGTCGATCACACGGGCGCCGGGTTCGGAAAGATTTTTCCCGATCGCCGCGATTTTCCCGTTCTTCAGCAATACATCCGTATTGGCCAGTATACCTTCCTTTTCACAGGTCCATACCGTGGCATTGCGGATAAGGATCGTTTCGGGTTTGGGCTGGTGTTCCTCATCCCAGCCGTAAGGCATAAAGGGATAAGTGACTTTCCCGAGTACGGGAGGATCTTTTTTACGGGCGCTGTCCTGTTTTACCTCGGCGGCTTTAACGAATATGGCCGTCCAGGTAAGGTTATTACCCATTGAATCTATCCCCGTGCCATTCCATTCCGTTCCGTTATTGATCCCGCTGAGCCTTGTGGCGTTCAGGGGAAGGCTTGGGGCCTGGTCGCCTCCGAAACCTCCCCTGCCGGGGAAGCCTCCGCCGGGACGGCGTTGTGTGGAATCGCCTCCAAAGTTCGGGCGCTGGCGTTTGGGCATGGGCGCATAACCCAGTTTAATCTGTTTGCCATCGTAGCTGAATTTGGTGGTCATGCTGTCTTTGGCATACATGCTGACCGAGCTGTTGCTTTTTACTTCAAGCGTATAGGTTTCCGTACCGGCCGGCGTGTTAACCGTGAGGTTATAGGTGCCGGCGATATTGCTTTCGTCTTTTACATTGTATTTGATCCCCTGCACATAATTGTACAGGATATTTGTTTTCTCGTTAAAGAGGGGGCCGTTGGTGACCAGGAAATTGGCCAGTTTACCTGCGTCGAGGCTACCTACTTTATCATATACGCCCAGCAGGGTGGCCGGGGTTTTTGTAAGGGCCTCGATCACTTTTGTTTCGCTAAGCCCGTAATCCATGGCCTTGCGCAGGTTGGTCCAGAATGAAGTAACCGAACGAAGGTCGGCGGTGGTCAGGCAAAAGGGTATACCCGCTTTTTCGAAAGCGGCGGGATTGGTGGGCGCCAGTTCCCAGTGCTTCATGTCTTCGAGGGATACGAATCGCGCATCGGCCGGGTCTTCCACATCCTGCGCCTGCGGGTAATTGAGGGGCAGGATAAAAGCCGCGTTGGTGGCTTTCATTTCTTTGATACGCTGGTATTCGTTCTGACCGGCCTTGATGATATACTGTACGCCGAATTCATCACCGATCCGGTCGGCGCGCAGGTCGTTCCATTTATCATTGGCCTCGAAGATCTGCGGCAGGCCCTGGTTATCATTCCAGGATTGCAGGGTGAGGTTGAACCCTTCCATAAAGGGTTTATTCTTATACCAGGCTGCGTCGAGATAGGTCTGGCGAAGCAGGGCGATATAACCCATCATTGAACTGGGATAGGATTGTGTGGAAGTTCCTTTGTTGAATGAATAATGCGCCGAAGCCTTTTCCTTCAGGATCACCAGGTTTTCTTTTTCATTGGCAAGGGTCACTACCGCGCCGGTACCGCGGGCCACGCCATCTTTGATATGGGTGAGCACCGTGCCGAAACCCGCTTCGCGCATGGGTTTGGCATTGGCATCATTTACATTGAACAGTTTGTAAACATCCACATCCGATTTGATGGCCTGGTTCCAGCCGTAGGGACCTTTTGTATTGGATTCGATCTGCTGCTGGGCGAAGAAATTGAACGCGCCGGTTTGCTGCTGCTGGCGCTGCGGCGTACCGTAATCCGTGTAGATGTCAATAAAAGAAGGATAGATGTATTTTCCTTTGCAATCGACTTCCACCGCGCCGGCGGGTACCGTAAGACCGGCGCCAACGGAAACGATTCTTCCGTCCTTGATCACCATCGTGGCATTGGGGATGCTGGTGGCCGCATCTTTTACAATCGTGGCATTGGTGAACGCATAAAATCCGTGCCGGGGATCTGCGGTTCCGTTTTCTGGAAAGGTGGGCTGGGCTGTTGCCTGCAGGGAAAATAGAATACCTGCCAGGGCCAGCCATAATCCGGGTTTTCTCATTTAGTGTGTTTTTGGGAAGCCGAATTTAAAGCAATCGGCTTTATGATGGATATTTAGTTGATGAAAGGTGTTGTTTTGACGCAAAAAGCACGCGTACCTTTCCCCGTAACTTTGGTTATCTTTGATCACATTAAATTCTGTTTATGGCCCCTGCCCGATCCGCGGTCATCTTGCCCGATTTTTCCCTTTCCCCCCGCATCGACCAGGTGGGTGTGGAAGAAAGGGCTTCCCGTTTTACCAGGCGAAGTATTAAAAAAGAATCGAAAGTAAACGGGCTTAAGCTCGTGCTGAATATGATCGATCTCACCACCCTGGAAGGGAAAGACACCGATGGCAAGGTGAAGCAGCTTTGCTATAAGGCCATGCATCCCCACGATGCCCTGCCCGGTCTGCCCACCGTGGCGGCCATCTGTGTCTATCCATCGATGGTAAGAGTGGCCCGCAAGGCCCTGGGCGATTCGGGTATCAAAGTGGCTTCGGTGGCCACGGCCTTTCCCAGCGGCCAGGCCCCGCGCGATGTGAAGATCCGCGATACAAGGTTTGCGGTCAGCGAAGGTGCCGATGAAGTGGATATGGTGATCAGCCGCGGAAAATTTCACAGCGGCGAATACAATTTTGTGTTTGATGAGATCGCGGCGATCAAGGAAGCCTGCGGCTCCGCGCGGCTGAAAGTGATCCTGGAAACAGGCGAACTGGGCACCTTCGATAAAGTAAGAAGGGCCAGCGATATCGCGATGCATGCGGGCGCGGATTTCATCAAAACCTCAACCGGGAAGATACAGCCCGCGGCCACCATGCCGGTAACGCTGGTGATGCTGGAAGCGATACGTGATTTCTATTACAGGACCGGTAAGATGATTGGTATGAAACCGGCGGGCGGCATTTCCAAATCAAAACTGGCCCTGCATTACCTGGTAATGGTGAAAGAAGTGCTGGGCGATGACTGGCTCAGCAATGAATGGTTCCGTTTTGGCGCCAGCAGCCTTGCCAACGACGTGCTGATGCAATTGGTAAAAGAAAAAACCGGTGTTTACCAGGCGGCGAATTATTTCAGCGTGGATTGATAGATGTTGAATGCTAAATGTTAGATGTTAAATGTTAGATGTTAAATGTTGAATGCTAAATGTTGAATGCTAAATGTTGGATGTTAAATGCCGGGTGCTGATGATAGCTTCAGGATGTGGGATAAAAAATGATGGGTTCCCGATATCTGCCTGCCCCGTAGGGGCAACAGATCGGTAGCAGGTTTAATGTATAAGATGAATGGCGCCCCGTAGGGGCGCAACATAGTTGAATAAAGAACAGAACGATGAAGTGTGCGACGCAACCGGCGATGATCCGTGTTCATGTCGCCGGTAACATAAATTGACATTCATGGCAAAAACAATCGCGAAAAAGAAAAGCAACACGATCAGATTGAAATTTGATACGTCCTGGTCCTATGCCCCCGCTCCCGAAAGCCGGAGCGCCGCCACCATTAACCGGCAGTACGACCTGTTCATCGACGGCGAATGGAGGAAGCCGCTGAGCAAAAAATATTTCGATACAATCAACCCCGCCAGCGAAGAAAAACTGAGCGAAGTGGCCGAAGCGGGCGCCGCCGACGTGGATGCCGCGGTGAAAGCCGCGCGCAAAGCCTATGAAAAAGTATGGCGGAAAATGCCGGCCAGGGAAAGGGCCAAATATATCTACCGTATCTCCAGGTTGCTGCAGGAAAAAGCGCGTGAATTCGCCATCATCGAATCGCTCGACGGGGGCAAACCCATCCGCGAGAGCCGCGACTTCGATGTGCCGACGGCCGCCAATCATTTCTTTTATTACGCGGGCTGGGCGGATAAACTGGAATATGCATTTCCCAACCGCCGCACCGAGCCGCTGGGAGTGGCGGGACAAATCATTCCCTGGAATTTTCCCCTGTTGATGGCGGCCTGGAAGATCGCGCCGGCCATCGCTACTGGGAATACGGTCGTATTAAAACCCGCGGAGACTACTCCCCTGACCGCGCTGAAACTGGCGGAGATCATCCAGGAATCGGGCCTGCCGCCGGGCGTGGTGAATATCGTTACCGGCGCGGGCGCCACGGGAGCCGCCATTGTAAACCATCCTGATATTAATAAAATTGCGTTTACCGGCTCTACCGATGTGGGCAAGATCATCCAGCGGGCGATCGCGGGCACTTCTAAAAAAGCCACACTCGAACTGGGAGGCAAAGCAGCCAATATCATTTTCGAAGACGCGCCGATCGACCAGGCGGTGGAAGGCGTGATCAATGGAATTTATTTCAACCAGGGCCATGTATGCTGCGCCGGTTCGCGGCTCTACGTACAGGAATCAGTCGCCAGGGAAGTGATCCGGAAACTGCGCGACCGTATTGAATCGCTGATCGTAGGCGACCCGCTCGATAAAAATACCGATATCGGCGCCATCAATTCGAGACAGCAACTGGATACCATTCAAAAATATCTGGAGATCGGCAAGAAAGAGGGCGCCGAAATGTACCAGAGCAGCTGCCCGGTTCCGGGCAAGGGATTCTGGTGCCGCCCCACTTTATTTACCAATGTGGCGCAAAGTAACCGCATCGCGCAGGAAGAGATCTTCGGCCCGGTGCTCGCGATCCTCACCTTCCGCACCGATGACGAAGTGATTGAAAAAGCAAATAATTCGCCTTATGGGCTGAGCGCCGGCGTGTGGACAGACAAGGGCTCCAAGATTTTCAACATGACCCGGCGTATGCGGGCAGGCGTGGTATGGGCGAATACCTTCAACAAATTTGATCCCTCCTCTCCCTTTGGCGGCTACAAGGAAAGCGGTTTTGGAAGAGAGGGTGGATTGCATGGGCTGTTGCCGTACCTGAACCTGGTGAGTTGA
>CAYNSL010000021.1:18144-23462 GCA_964399755.1 uncultured Chitinophaga sp.
CGTATCAGCGAGAACGGGCTGGAGAAAAAAACGGCATCCAAAAGACTGGAAGTGCTGAAAACCTATAAAATCTATATCGGGGGGCAGTTTCCGCGTACCGAATCGGGCCGTTATTATATCCCGGTGAACGCGGCGGGAAAAAAACTCGCCAATGTCTGCCTGAGCTCGAGAAAAGATTTTCGCGATGCCGTCCTGTCGGCAAGGGGCGCCTTCAGCGGCTGGAGCGGAAGGGCGGCCTTTAACAGGGGACAGATCCTCTACCGCATGGCGGAGATGCTGGAAGGCAGGAGGGCGCAATTTATCGAAGAACTGGTGCAGCAGGATACCCCGAAAGCAAGGGCTGAAAAAGAACTGAACCTGGCTATCGACCGCCTGATCTATTATGCCGGCTGGTGCGATAAGTTCCAGCAGCTGTTCAGCGCGGTGAACCCGGTGGCCAGCTCGCATTTTAACTTTTCCGTTCCCGAGCCTACGGGGGTGGTGGCCATTATCGCCCCGCAGGACAATGCGCTGCTCGGACTGGTATCGGTGATGGCGCCGGTGATCGCGGGCGGAAACACCTGTGTACTACTGGCTTCGGAAACAAAACCGCTTTGCTCCGTCACCTTCGCCGAAGTGCTGAACTCATCCGACCTGCCCGGCGGCGTGGTCAATATCCTGACCGGGAAACCTTCGGAACTGGTCAGCTGGTTTGTAGACCATATGGACGTGAATGCAACCATTTATTGTGAAAATAATTCTGAGGTACAGAAAATGATCCGTGAAAAATCGGCACAAAACCTGAAGCGTATCTTCTTTTACGACCAGGTGAACTGGTACGGACCTGATGGCCAGTCGCCCTATTTTATCCTCGACACCCAGGAGATCAAGACCACCTGGCACCCGATTGAGAATATTGCGGGAGCGGGAGGAGGATATTGAGAGATGGTGAATGTTAAATGTTGAATTTTAAATGCTGAATGTTAAATGTTGGATGATAAGTGTTAGGTTTTAGGTTTTAAGTTTTAAGTGAAGGATTGATTAAGCCTGACATATTTTATATTCAACTTTCATAATAACCTGGTAGGATTTTTGAACTTTGTCCGATATGAAATTCATTTTTACGGCCCTTTTATTTTTTATCTCCGCAACACTGTTCGCCCAGCAGGATACGGTGTCAAAGCAACCGGCAGACAGCAATACGGTAATCGTGCACAAAGACCCGCGGCTGGACCTGCTGATTAAAAAACAGGTTACGATCAACGAAGTGACCAGTCGTGACGGGCGGCGCACCGACAAGGGTTTCCGGCTGATGATCATCAGCACCACTAACCGTGATGAAGCGATCGCAGCCAAAACAAAGATCTACACGTATTTCCCCGAGCTGAAAGCGTATCTCTGGTACCAGTCGCCTTATTTCCGGGTAAAAGCCGGCAATTTTAAAGACCGGAAAGACGCGGAATCCTATCAAAAAAGACTGAACTCCTATTTTCCCCGGGGTGTCTTTATTATGAAAGACGTGATTGAAGTAAAACCGGGCAAGAATGGTGAAGATGATATAGAACCCTGATCCCGGCAGGCAGTTTTCCCGTTCCGACATTCGTTCTTGCGGCGATGCATTATTTTTGCGCCATGCAGGAACAAATAAAGGCGCTGGCGCGCCGGTACGCCCCGGAATTCATCGCCATTCGGCGCCATTTGCACGCACACCCCGAACTCAGTTACCAGGAATTTGAAACTTCTAAATTCATCCGGGAAAAACTGAATGAATACGGCATCCCATTTGAAATCAAAGCCACGACCGGGGTGGTAGGGCTGATCAAAGCAAAGAATCCCGGCAAGCGGGTGATCGCGCTGCGGGCCGATATGGATGCCCTGCCGATCCAGGAAGAAAATGACATCGATTATAAATCCGTTAATGCCGGCGTTATGCACGCCTGCGGTCACGATGTGCACAGCACCTGCCTGCTGGGCGCGGCGAAGATCCTGAACGAACTGAAAAATGAATGGGAAGGTACGGTAAAACTCATCTTTCAGCCGGGTGAGGAAAAAAATCCAGGCGGCGCTTCGCTGATGATCAGGGACGGTGTGCTGGAAAATCCCGCCCCGCAGGCCATCGTGGCCCAGCACGTGAACACGATACTGGAAGTGGGTAATATGAGTTTTCGCGGAGGGAAGGTCATGGCCAGCGCGGATGAGTTATACATCACCGTTAGAGGCAGGGGCGGGCATGCCGCGTCCCCACACCTTACAGTCGACCCCATCCTGATCAGCTCGCAACTGGTGATCGCCCTGCAGCAACTGATCAGCCGTAACAATAACCCCTTTAATCCCTCGGTGCTTTCGATAACCGCTTTTAACGCGGGCACCACCACGAATGTGATCCCCAACGAAGTAAAACTGATGGGCACGTTCCGGGCCATGGATGAGACCTGGCGTTTCCAGGCCCATGACCTGATCCGTAAAATGGCCACCGAACTGGTTTCTTCCATGGGTGGTGAGATCGACCTGCATATCGATGTAGGCTATCCCTGTGTGATGAATAATGAAACCCTTAATGCCACCGCGCGCAAAAAAGCGGAAGAATACCTCGGTGCGGAACGGGTGAGCGAAACCGAATTGCGGATGGGCGCCGAAGATTTTGGTTACTACGCGCAGTTGATACCGGCCTGTTTTTACCGGCTCGGCACCATGAACAGGTCTAAAGGCATCACCGCCGGCGTACACACGCCCCGGTTCAATATCGATGAAACCGCCATCGAACTGGGTATGGGAATGATGGCCTGGCTGGGGTGCAGCCTGGAGGTATAGTAATTTTTTTATCATCATTGCCGCCTTGGTCCGGGTTAAGTGCTTCGGGTACAGCCGAAGCAATTTATCGGTCCAAATTCAATATCATTAAAAGTCAAATCCCGGTCACCCCCTGACGATTCATTATTCCGTACATTGCATCCCCGTTTTGAAGTACTGTGATGAAGGCCTATCTTAAATAACCATTATGCAAAACGATCTTCGCAAGCAACAGGCGCTGGAATACCATGCCAAAGGAAGACCCGGAAAAATAGAAGTTGTTCCCACCAAAGAAGCCAAAACGCAAAGAGACCTCTCCCTCGCCTATTCGCCCGGCGTGGCAGAACCCTGTCTCGAAATAGCCGACAACAAGGAAAACGTTTATAAATACACGGCCAAGGGAAACCTGGTGGCGGTGATCAGCAACGGGACGGCCGTACTGGGGCTTGGCAATATCGGCCCTGAAGCCGGAAAGCCCGTCATGGAAGGAAAAGGCGTCCTGTTTAAAATTTTCGCCGATATCGACGTATTCGATATCGAGATCAACGAAACCGACCCGGAAAAATTCGTACAGATCGTCAAATCCCTGGAACCCACATTCGGGGGCATCAACCTGGAAGACATCAAGGCGCCGGAATGTTTTTACATAGAAAAAAAACTGAAGGAGCAGCTGAAGATCCCCATCATGCACGACGACCAGCATGGTACGGCCATCATCTCGGCCGCGGCCCTGCTGAACGCGCTGGAACTGCAAAAGAAAAAAATCGAAAAAACAAAATTCGTGGTCAATGGCGCCGGCGCCGCCGCCATCGCCTGCAGCCGGCTCTACGAAGCGCTGGGCGCCAAACATGAAAACTTCCTCATGTTCGACCGGAAAGGCGTGCTGCATAAAGAAAGGACCGATCTCGATGAACTGAAAAGCCAGTATGCCAACGCAAAGGGGCCCATGACCCTGGCCGAAGCGATGAAGGATGCCGATGTGTTTATCGGGTTGAGTTCGGGCAATTGCGTAACACCCGAGATGGTGAAGGGCATGGCGAAGAACCCTATCGTATTCGCGATGGCCAATCCCGATCCCGAAATCTCCTGGGAAGACGCGACCGGCGCCCGGAAGGATGTGATCATGGCCACGGGCCGCAGTGATTATCCCAACCAGGTGAACAATGTACTGGGCTTCCCCTACATTTTCCGGGGAGCGCTGGATGTGCGCGCCTCGCAGATCAACGAAGCGATGAAACTCGCGGCCGTGAAAGCCCTTGCCGAACTGGCCAAATCGCCCGTGCCGGATATCGTGAACATGGCGTATGGTGAAAAGAACATCACTTTTGGCGATAATTATATTATTCCGAAACCGCTCGACCCGCGCCTGCTGGCCACCGTGGCACCCGCTGTGGCGCGTGCCGCCATGGAGAGCGGGGTTGCCAATCATCCCATTCATAACTGGGAAGGGTATGTCAATAATCTCAACAAAAGGCTTGGCCTCGATAACCAGGTGATGCGGATCATCGGTAACAAAGCGCGACGCGACCCGAAACGGGTGGTATTCGCGGAGGCTGATAATGCCAAGATCCTGAAATCGGCGCAGATCGTGTTTGACGAAGGCGTGGCCTACCCTATCCTGCTGGGCGATGAAAACAAGATCAACCGGATCGCAGCCGACAACGGCATCGACCTGAGCGATATTCCCATATTTGATCCCCGCAGCGACGCGATGGAAGAAAAAAGAAACCAGTATTCGGAAATCTTTTTCAAAAAGCGGGGACGAAAAGGATTTAATGAATACGAATCAAAAAAAGTGATGAAGGACCGCAACTATTTTGGTTGCATGATGGTGGAATGCGGCGATGCCGACGCGATGATCTCGGGACTGGCCAAGAACTATCCCGATACGATCCGTCCCGCCCTGCATACGATCGGTACCGAGGAAGGCGTGAAAAAGATCGCAGGGATGTACCTGATGCTGACCAAACGGGGTCCGCTGTTCCTCGCCGATACGACCGTTAATTTCAATCCCACGGCGGAAGAACTGGCTGATATCACATTGATGGTTGCCAGGGAGGTGAAGCATTTCAATATCACGCCCCGCATCGCCATGCTCAGCTATTCCAATTTCGGGAGCAGCAATTCTCCCGAGGCCCGGCTCGTGGCCGATGCCCGTCGGATCGTAAAGGAAAAAATGCCCACGCTGATCGTGGATGGCGAAATGCAGGCCAGCGTAGCCTTTAACAGGGAACTGATGAAGGAGAATTATCCTTTCTGTGAACTGGTGGACAAGGACGTGAACACCCTGATCTTCCCCAACCTCGCGGCGGGCAATATTGCCTATAACCTGATGAAAGAACTCGAAACCGCCGACGCGGTAGGGCCCATCCTGCTTGGACTGAAAAAGCCGGTGCATATCCTGCAACTGGGCAGTTCGGTGCGCAGCATCCTGAACATGGTGCTGATCGCCGTGGTGGACGCGCAACTGAAAAGTAAAACTCCTACCGAAGAGATCGTAAAAAAATCACGCTGGTGGAAACGGTTCCGGAAAACTTCGAAAGAAATGT
>CAYNSL010000021.1:23562-37457 GCA_964399755.1 uncultured Chitinophaga sp.
CATTCGGAGACGCAAAATCTTGCGTCTCTACGGAAATGCCCTTTGTTTCGTCATTTACAGACGCAAAATCTTGCGTCTCTACGGTCCCTTATTGCCGCTTCCCGTCCATCCTGTATCTTAGCATACAGTTATGACTATTTTCAGGGACATAGGCCGTTACCTGCTGATGATAAAGGGCATGTTTGCCCGTCCCGAGAACGGGAAGATGTACTGGAAGGAATTCATCCATCAATGCACGGAAATCGGGTTCGGATCACTGGGAATCGTCGCCATTATCTCAACATTTATCGGCGCGGTGTCCACCATCCAGACGGCCTACCAGCTCGTTACCCCCCTTATTCCCCGTTCCACCATCGCCCAGATCGTAAGAGATACGGTGATCCTTGAGTTCGCCCCTACCCTGGTGAGCATCGTACTGGCCGGGGTGGCCGGCAGCCGCATTGCCAGTGAACTGGGCAATATGCGGGTGAGCGAACAGATCGACGCGCTGGAGATCATGGGCATCAAAACCAAGACCTACCTCATTCTGCCCAAGATCGCCGCCTCGCTGCTGATGATCCCCCTGCTGGTGATCATTGCCATGGCCCTGGGTATCTGGGGCGGCAGGCTGGCGGGGGTGAGCGCTGGAATTATTTCAGGCAATATTTATGACAAGGGGTTGCTGGAGTTTTTCCTGCCCTATAATGTAGTTTTCGCGCTGACAAAAGCTTATGTATTTGCCTTTATTATTTCAAGTATCCCGGCTTTTTACGGGTATTATGTAAAGGGCGGCGCGCTGGAGATCGGCCGGGCCAGCACCAAGGCCGTGGTGGTTAGCTGTATCCTGATCCTTTTCGCGGATTATATCCTCTCGGCCCTCCTGTTGCCGACATCATAAAACGGAAGGAAGAAGCATGATTGAAGTAAAGAACATACAGAAAAGTTTTGACGGAAAAATGATCATCGATGATGTGAGCGCCGTGATGAAAGCCGGGCAATGCAACCTCATCATCGGGGCCAGTGGCAGCGGCAAGACGGTGCTGATGAAATGCATCGTGGGCCTGTTCGAACCCGACAGCGGGGAAGTATTGTACAACGGCCAGAATTTTACGGCCATGAAAGGCGCCGATAAAACCGAGATTCGCAAGGAGATCGGGATGCTGTTCCAGGGTTCCGCGCTGTTCGACAGCCTGACGGTGGAAGAAAACATCATCTTCCCGCTCAGTATGTTCACCGACTGGAATCATAAAAAAAAGCTGGAACGGGTGAATGAAGTGCTGGAAAGGGTGAACCTCTCCGATGTGAACCGGAAATACCCGGCAGAACTGAGCGGCGGGATGAAAAAAAGGGTGGCCCTGGCCCGGGCGATCGTGTTAAATCCCAAGTACCTTTTCTGCGATGAACCCAACTCCGGGCTTGACCCCCAGACCTCGCTGGTGATCGACCGGCTGATCCAGGAGATCACCAAAGAATTTAATATAACAACCGTGGTCAATACCCATGACATGAACAGCGTGATGGAGATCGGCCATTATATACTGTACATGTACAAGGGCAAAAAAGAATGGGAAGGCACTAACCGGGAAATTATCTTCAGCAAGAACAAGCGCCTGAACGATTTTATCTTCGCCTCCGAATTCCTGCAGGATGCCAAGGATATGCGGATGCTGGAAGAAAAAGGAAAGATCCCCAACGACCGGAACATGGATGACATGCTCAAATAACTTTAACGGGGGCACGCCCGTTATGTAAATAACCCCCGCCCGGCCGGGATGCGGTTATTCCATTAAACCTTACTTTTGCGCAGTTCACAATAATCAATTTATGAGCATTCTTGTCAATAAGAACTCGAAGATCCTGGTACAGGGATTCACCGGAACGGAAGGCAGTTTTCATGCCACGCAGATGATCGAATACGGCACCAACCTCGTGGGCGGCGTAACCCCCGGCAAAGGAGGGACCAAACACCTCGACCGTCCTGTTTTCAATACAGTGTCAGATTGCGTAAAAACCACGGGCGCCGACGTCAGCATCATTTTTGTACCCCCCGCTTTTGCGGCCGACGCCATCATGGAATCCGCCGATGCGGGCATAGGGCTGGTGGTATGTATCACGGAAGGTATCCCGGTGCAGGACATGGTGAAAGTGAAAAATTACCTGCAGGGTAAAACCACGAGACTGGTGGGCCCGAATTGTCCCGGGGTGATCACTTCCGGTGAATGCAAAGTGGGTATTATGCCCGGATTTATTTTTATCCCGGGTCGAGTGGGAATCGTTTCCAAATCCGGCACCCTCACCTATGAAGCCGCCGACCAGGTGGCCAAAGCCGGACTTGGCATTTCCACTGCCGTGGGTATCGGGGGCGACCCGATTATCGGCACAACGACCCGCGAAGCCGTAGCGCTGTTTATGAACGACCCGGATACCGACGCCATCGTCATGATCGGCGAAATCGGGGGCGGCATGGAAGCCGAAGCGGCCCGCTGGATACGGGAGACCGGGAATAAAAAGCCGGTGGTGGGATTTATCGCCGGGCAAACCGCGCCACCGGGACGAAGAATGGGTCATGCCGGGGCTATCGTGGGCGGGGCCGAAGACACGGCCGCGGCCAAAATGAAGATCATGACCGAATGCGGGATACACGTGGTGAAAAGCCCGGCCGATATCGGTAAAAAAATGGCTGAAGTAATGAGAAAATAATTTTACGGGATAAAAGCAGAACCCCCGCCAAAACGGGGGTTCTTTTTTTTAACCCTAAGTGTATAGTAAAGTTTTCATTAACGGGATTCACGGAGAAAACGGGCCAGTTCTTCTTTGCTGCTGCTGAAGGTCAGCGCATCGTTGAGCTGATAATAGTTACGCTGGTCAACGGTTTTGCAATAGGCGTATTTGGCTACTTCGAGGCGGTTGTTCTCGAATGTAAAGAGCAGCATCAGTTCCTTCACCTGGGCCGTGGTAAAATTGTTCCGGTCGATGATGAACTTCACGGAGGTCAGCCTGTTGTTTTCGAACCATTCCTTGCGGAGCTGATCTTTAACATCGCTGAATTCGCGCACGCCCATCACGTTGTGGTACTGGTTATTGTCCATGCCGTCATTACCACTGTCATAATAATCGTCTTCATCATTGTAATAGTCGTCGCGGGGATCGATCCGTTGCTCATCCTGCATCACTTTGCCAAAACGGTTAATGGTGATGTCGGTGTGAAAACCTCTTTTCAGGAAAATGGAGTTGCTGAAGATAACGGTCCTTCTGCCGAATCCCATGCCGTTCTTGCGGGATTCTTTGTAGATCTTCACCTGGTGGTAACCTTCCGAAAGATAACCGACGGTAATGCTGTTGTTCTTCATGGCAAATTGCCTTCCGTCGATTTCGATTTTGAGCTCGGTGCTGGTACCGGGGGCGGAGATGCTCAGCCGGCTGCCGTCAAAGGCCAGGAGAGAAAGAGAAAAAAGGGTGCTTGCAAAAAGGGTAAAAATCTTTTTCATAAACTTTTGTTTTAGGGTTATTCAAAAATGATTTCATACCTGTAATTTCCAAACCCATGCCATCGTGCCAAAAAACGGTTCAAGAAAATGTTAAACACCCGGAATTGATTCAAAACCGTTTTGCGGTTTTGTGCGGGAATCCTTGCTGGTAAAGGGTTTCAGGCCCTGCACACGGTACACTCACTGGTTCTCTAAAAAAATCGAAATATTATTTTTTTGCCGCCGCCAACGGCATATTCTATAATGCCGATTATGAAATCGGGGCTTTCCCGGCATCATATAGCCGCGAAAGATTAATTACCTTGTACCAAATTTTGCCGGCATGATAACCCTGAAAGCCTGGAGATTTTTTTTCACCTTTATTCTCCCCTGTTTCTTATTTATGAGCGCCCGCAGCCAGCAACCTGTCAAAAATTACGCAAGCCAGTGGAAGAAAGCGGAAGACTTTATCAAAAAAGGGCTCCCGAAATCCGCCCTGGCCGAGGTAAAGAAGATCTATGTCCTGGCAAAGGCGGAGAAACAGGACGCGCAGCTGATCAAGGCCCTGGTCAGCATGTCGGGTTTGCAAAGCGAGAACCGCGATAACAATGAAGTGCTTTCCATCGCGGAAATCGAAAAAGAAATTACTGCAAGCAAAGAACCGGCGGCTTCCATCTTAAAAAGCCTGCTGGCGGATATGTACCTGCAATACTACGGAGCTCACCGCTGGCAACTGTACAGCCGCACCAGGACTGGCAATTTCAGCAAGACCGATATCAGCACCTGGGATGCGGAAGACTTTCATCAGCGGATCGGGGAGCTTTACCTGCAATCGCTGCAGGAAGAAAAATTACTGCAGCAGACAAAACTGGAGCCCTTCGATGCCATTATCGCCAAAGGAAATGTAAGGCATCTCCGTCCCACGCTTTACGACCTGCTGGCCCATCGCGCGCTGGCCTATTTTTCCAGCGATGAACGGGATATTAAAAAACCGGCCTACGCTTTCGAGATCAGCCAGGCCTTTGCCTTTGACCCCGCGAAAGATTTCATCAACCGTAAATTCCCGACCCGCGACAGCTCCTCCCTGAAGCAGAAAGCCCTGCTCATCTACCAGCAGCTGCTCGCGTTTCATCTCAACGACGCCAAACCCGACGCCTTTATCGATGCCGACCTGCTGCGGATCGGGTTTGTAAAGGAAAATTCCACGCACCCCGATAAGGACGAATTATATTTCAAAGCCATTGATCATATCGCCCGCCGTTATGAAAACAACCCGGCCGGCGCCCAGGCCTGGTACCTGGTGGCACAGTATTATAACGAAAAAGCCGGTGGTTATAAACCCCATGGCGACAGCACCCACCGTTTCGACCTGCTGAGGGCGAAAGAAATCTGTGAAAAGGTATTGCAACAGAAAGATTCTTCCGAAGGACGCATCAATTGCTACAACCTGCTAAACCAGATCAACAGCCGTAACCTGGTGTTTACCGTTGAAAAAGTAAATATCCCCAACCAGCCCTTCCGGGTGCTGGTGCAATACAGGAATTTCACCACGCTGTACCTGCGCATGATCCGGGCCGACGAAAAACTGAAAGAACAACTGGCCAACCAGTATGATGAAAAATACTGGCCCGCGCTGGTCAGCGCAACCCCGCTCAAAAGCTGGCAGCAGTCCCTGCCCGATACCCGCGACTACCAGCAACACAGCGTTGAAATAAAAGCCGGCGGTCTTCCTGCCGGGGAATATATCCTGCTCGCTTCCGATCAGCAGGATTTCAGCGGGAAAAAAGTGTTGCTGGGAGCCAGGTTCTTTTATGTATCAGCGATCAGTTACTTTAACAAGGGCAACCATTATTTTGTATTGAACCGCGACAACGGCCAGCCACTTGCCAAAGCCTCGGTGCAGGTTTGGGAGCAACATTATGACTATACCCAGTCAAAGTACATAAAGGAAAAGGCAAAGGCCTACAGCACCGACGTCAACGGGTATTTCAAAATGGAGAAACCCAAAAAAGACAATAATTACTACAGTTATTCCTACCTGCTGGATGTTGCCCACAACGGCGACCGGCTCTTTATGAATGACTATACCTATGATTACTATTATTCGAATACCGAAACCCCCGAGTCCAAATCCTCGGTTTCCGTTTTCCTGTTCACAGACAGGAGCCTTTACCGCCCCGGGCAGACGGTGTATTTCAAAGGGATCGTGCTCAGGCATAATGCGACTGAAAAGACAGGCGCCGTGGAGAGCGGATACGAAACCACCGTTATTCTACGGGATGCCAATTACAAAGACATCGACACCATCCGGGTAAAGACCAGCGCTTATGGTTCCTTCAGCGGTAAATTCCAGCTGCCGGCCGGCGGACTGAACGGCCAGTTCAGTTTATATACCAAAACAAACAGCGGTTACGCCGGTTTCCGGATGGAAGAATACAAACGCCCGAAATTTTACGTGGACTACGAAAGTATCAAGGGGACTTACCGGGTGAATGATATGATCAAAGTAACCGGGCTGGCGAAAGCCTATGCCGGCAACAATGTAGATGGGGCGATGGTAAAATACCGGGTAGTACGTCAACCCCGTTTTATCTATCCCTGGCTTTGCTGGCGCTGGTGGCAGCCGCCTTCGGAATCCATGGAGATCACCAGCGGTGAAACCAAAACGGATAAGGACGGAAAATTTACGGTGGAATTCATCGCCATCCCCGATCTGAAGATCGATAAGAAATTCGAACCGGTATTCGATTATACCGTCATCGCGGATGTGACCGATATCAACGGCGAAACACGCAGCGGTGAAAAAATGGTCTCTGTCAGCTATAAATCGCTCATGCTCGTAACAGGTCTGCCCGCATCCCTCCCGGCCGACAGCCTCAAAACGATGAGCATCCGCACCCAAAATATGAATGGTGAATATGAGCCCGCCACCGTGCAGGTAAGCTTTACCCGGCTCAAAGAAGAAAAACGACTGATCCGCGACCGGTACTGGGAAAGACCTGACCAGTTTGTCATGACAAAAGAGGAATATACCCGCGATTTTCCATTTGATGAATACGACAACGAAAGCGATTTTAAAAGCTGGGCATCCGGGGCTAAAATCTTTGAACGGAGCGATTCCGCGCGCGATAACGGTGAATGGAAACTGACCGGCGGATCGTTTGCCCCGGGTTATTATATGGTGGAGATTACTACAAAAGACAAAAATGGTGAAGCTGTCAAGGATGTAAAATATATCGAACTCTTTGATGAAAAAAGCAACCGGCTGAACAAACCCGATTACCTGTGGACGGGCAACAACAGGACCTCTGTTGAACCGGGCGAAACCGCGCAGGTGGAAATAGGCACGGCAGCCGATAACTTGTTCCTCGTGCAGCAAACCGAACGGGGTTCAACCAGCCGAAACGGGAATCCTGATTATGCTTTTATCAGATTATCCGATGAGAAAAAAGTTTTCCGCTTCGATGCCACCGAAGCGGACCGGGGCGGATACGGCGTAGGATGGGTATTTGTCAAACATAACCGGATTTACCAGCTCAACCAAACCATCAGCGTTCCCTGGACCAATAAGGATCTCGAAATTGAATATGCCAGTTTCCGGGAAAAGACATTGCCCGGGAGCGAAGAAAAATGGAAAATTAAGATCACGGGATATAAGAAAGAGAAAATGGCCGCCGAAATGCTGGCCGCCATGTATGATGCCTCGCTCGACCAGTTTTACCCGCATTACTGGAACCAACCCTATATCTGGCCTTATTACTATCATAGCGGCAGCTGGACCGGCTCACAGAATTTTAACCAGGTGCAATCGGTGCAGAAATATATGCAGGATATCGAAACAAAATCCATTGTGAAAGTCTACGATGGCTTATTCTCAAATGAGAACGGTTACCAGGACCAGTTTTTCTACAATTGGGACGGCGGTAACCTAAGAAACAAAATCATTGCCAAATCGGTTGCCCCGGTGGCAGCCGAAGAAAAAGAAAAGACCGTTGACAGGGTTGGCGGTGCGAAGAAAGACGGGGATGCCGACGGTGTGGCCGACACCACTGACAAAGAAGGTAAAACTGGTGATACGAAAGAAAAACAGGAACAGCAGGACCCGAATGTAAAAATCAGGAAGAACTTCAATGAAACCGCGTTCTTCTTCCCCGAACTGCGTACCGACAGCAGCGGTTCCATAGAATTCTCCTTCACGATGCCTGAAGCCCTGACCCGCTGGAAATTCATGGCCCTGGCGCATACCAAAGAAGGCGCATTTGGCAGCAGCACAAAAGAGATTGTTACGCAGAAGGAGTTGATGGTACAGCCCAACGCCCCGCGATTCCTGCGCGAAGGCGATAAAATGGAATTCAGTTCCAAGATCGTCAACCTGACGGAGAAGGAACTGACCGGTACCGCCGAGCTGCAGTTGTTCGACGCCGCGACCAACGAACCGGTGGATGGCTGGTTCCGCAATATGGCCCCCAACCAGTATTTCACGGTAGCCCCGGGACAAAGTGAAGCGGTACTGTTCCCGATCGAAGTGCCCTACCTCTTTAATAAGGCCCTCGTTTGGCGCGTAGTGGCCAAAGCCGGCAACTACAGTGATGGCGAAGAAAACGCGCTGCCGGTGCTGACCAACCGCATGATGGTTACCGAATCCATGCCCCTTTCGATGCGGGGCGCCGGCACCAAAGATTATAGTTTCGATAAACTGCTGAATGCGGGTAAAAGCGAAAGCCTCCGGCATTTTGCCCTGACGCTTGAATATACTTCCAACCCGGCCTGGTACGCGGTACAGGCCCTTCCCTACCTGATGGAATATCCCTATGAATGCGCCGAACAGACCTGGAACCGGTATTATGCCAATTCCCTGGCTACGTTTATCTCCAATTCCACGCCGCGCATCAAACAGGTGTTCGATAAATGGAGGATCAGCGATACCGCCGCCCTGCTTAGCAACCTGCAGAAAAACCAGGAACTGAAAGCGGTGCTGCTGGAAGAAACACCCTGGGTGCTGCAGGCTAATAAAGAATCGGAACAAAAAAAGAATATCGCGCTCCTGTTCGACATGATAAAAATGAGCGGGCAATTAAACAGCGCCTATGATAAGCTGAAGCAGATGCAAAGCAGCAACGGCGGTTTTGTATGGTTCAGCGGTGGTCCCGATGACCGTTATATCACCCAGTATATCGTAACCGGCATCGGTCATTTGAAAAAACTGAAAGCCATTGCCGCGGGACAGGACGGTAAGCTGAAAGCCATCCTGGAGACGGCGATCCCCTACCTGGACAGGAAAATAAAAGAAGACTATGACAACCTGGTTAAATACAAAGTAAACCTGAAAACCTATGCGCCGGATTACACCGTGATCCAGTACCTGTATATGCGGAGTTTTTTCCCTGAATTCGCTATCGCGAAAGATGCGCAAACGGCTTATACCTATTTCCGGGGAAGGGCACAGCAAAGCTGGGTCGGGAAAAGCAAATACATGCAGGGAATGACTGCACTGGCCCTGACCAGGACCGGCGATACGAAAACGCCGGCCGCTATCCTGAAATCACTGAAAGAAACTTCTGTCAGCAACGAAGAACTGGGCATGTACTGGAAAGACCAGCGCAGCGGCTGGTTCTGGTATGAAGCCCCGATAGAAACCCAGGCCCTGCTGATCGAAGCCTTCCAGGAAGCGGGTAAAGATGTAAAAACAGCGGACGATTTGCGAACCTGGCTGCTGAAGAACAAACAAACCAATAACTGGAAAACCACCAAGGCCACGGCAGAAGCCTGTTATGCCTTGCTGATCCAGGGCACCCAATGGCTGAGCGAGGAACCGGTGGTTACCATCCGGATGGGCAATACCGTTTACAATTCCGGTGACAACAAACAGGAAGCCGGTACAGGTTATTTCAAAACAGCGATCGAAGGCCGGAATGTAAAAACCGATATGGGAAAAATTTCGGTTACGGTAGAAAATCCCGGTAAACCTACGGGCAGCATGCCTACCTGGGGCGCCGTTTACTGGCAGTATTTTGAAGACCTTGATAAGATTACACAGGCCACTACCCCGCTGAAACTGGTTAAAAAATTATTTGTGGAAAGGAATACGGACCGCGGACCCGTTATTACCCCGGTTAATGAAGGCGATGTATTAAAAGTTGGCGATAAAATAAAAGTGAGGATCGAACTGCGGGCCGACCGGGATATGGAATACGTGCACATGAAGGATATGCGGGCGTCGGCGCTGGAACCGGTGAATGTGCTCAGCCAGTACAAATGGCAGGGCGGACTGGGTTATTATGAAAGCACGAGGGATGCCAGCACCAATTTCTTCTTCAGTTACCTGCGGAAAGGCTCTTATGTTTTCGAATACCCGTTGTTTGTCACACATGCCGGCAATTTCAGCAATGGCATCACAACGATCCAGTGTATGTATGCGCCGGAATTCAGTGCACATTCTGAGGGAATACGAATTAATGTAGAATAAGAAAATATGTTGCAAGAAGGTTTGTCAAATGCATTTTGCCCCTTGCATATTGCTTATTGCCAATTGTCTCCCGGCTCCGAACTTCTAACTCCGGACTTCTAACTCTACCTTTGTCCCATGCAAGTTGATTTTCTCATCATCGGGCAGGGTATTTCCGGCACCTGGCTTAGTTATTATCTGCAGCAGGAAGGGGCCGGTTTCATGGTGATCGATGCCGGTGACCGAAACGCCCCGTCAAGGATCTCGGCCGGCATCATCAACCCCGTTACCGGGCGGCGGCACGTGGAGGTTTGGATGGCAGCTGAGATACTCCCTTTTGCCACATCCGCTTACAGGCAGTTGGGGTCGGAACTGGGCATCACCGCTATTTCACAAAGGAATATCATTGATTTTTTTCCCAGTCCCCAGATGCGGCAGAGTTTTACGCATCGCGTCGGCGAAGGGGGCGAATATGTGTTCCTGCCAGCTGATGAACGCCGTTTCAGTGATTATTTCAATTATGATTTCGGGTATGGTGAAATCGCCCCTTCCTATACGGCGCATCTTGAAACAATCCTGCCTGCCTGGAGGCAGAAGCTCAAGGAGAATAATAAACTGCTGGAAGAAGTATTTGACCGGGACAAACTGCAATTGACCGGTGATGCTGTTGAATATAAAGAGATCCGTGCCCGCATGATCGTTTTCTGCGACGGCAACGGCAGCGCGGCCAATCCCCTTTTCAGTCCCCTGCCCTTTGCCCCGAACAAAGGTGAAGTGCTGACGGCTGAAATACCCGGTTTGCCGGCCGGTCATATTTATAAAAGAGGCATGATGCTGGCGCCCCTGGCCACCGAAGGTCAATGGTGGATCGGTTCTGATTATGCCTGGGAATTTGAGCATACTGCGCCCACTGCCGCATTCAGGGAAAAGACTGAACAACTTTTAAAAAACTGGCTGAAAGTCCCTTTCAGCATTACCGGGCATTACGCGGGGATACGACCTGCCACCCTCGAAAGAAGACCCTTTGCCGGTACACATCCGCAGTATCCCCATGTCGCTATCCTGAATGGCATGGGCACCAAGGGTTGCTCCCTGGCGCCCTATTTCGCCAGGCAACTGGCGGGGCAGCTGCTGCACGGACATGCACTGAACCCGGAAGCCGATATCCGGCGATTCCGGAAACTACTTTCGCGTAACATTTCATAACTTCCTTTTCATTTTTTACCGGTTAAAATGCAATGCAATGAACCCTTCTGATGAACATTATTACAGGATACCGGCCCGTTTCCGCCGGATGGAAAACATGCATATCGCCTTCTGGCTGATGAAGGATATCAGCTGGTGCATGATCTGGAAAACACTGGGGATCCTGATGATCATCCCTACCCTTTCCGTGGCCGTCTGGATTGCCTGGAAGAACCGGCATATCAAATCGGAACTGGCCCATAACCTGGCCATTGTTTTCTGGATCACGGCCAATGCTTACTGGATGATCAGCGAATTTTTCGGGTTCGACGGGAAAATAGTATGGAAGGATGTTACGGGCAAACATATGGCCCTGGTCCCCTTTGTATGTGGCGCGCTGATATTACTTTATTATTATATCGTCCAGCGCCCGCGGGAACTGCAGATGCACAAGGAAGTTACGCTATAACGGTCAGCTGCTGTTTTTTCCTGTACTGGAGGTAATAACGGCGGACAAAATAGATGATGGTCACGGTGATCATAGCCTGGATTTATCGGTTTTTGTTTACAAGGACACGGAACAATCATTAAATATAACAAATGAAATCCTGAAATGCAAGCAGGGCGGATCCGCGGATCCTGATCTTGCCCGTGATCAAGGAGCCCGGGTGCCATGATCCCCCGGTTTCCGGGCTCAGAAAGCGGTGTAAACCCTGATTTTATCGCCGCCAACACCCCGAAATACCCCCTGCCTTGCTATCTTTGCCGCTCGGAATTAAATAAAGAATATGTACAGAACCCATACCTGTGGCGAATTACGGCTGACCCACCAAAACTCGGAAGTAACCCTGGCGGGCTGGGTGCAGACGATCCGGAAATTCGGGGCTATTACGTTTGTCGACCTGCGCGACCGGTATGGTATTACGCAATTGCTTTTTGGCGAGGAACTCAATAAACAACTGGAGGAAAATCCCCTCGGACGTGAATTCGTTTTACAGGCAAGTGGCAGGGTGAGTGAAAGAAGCAATAAGAATCCCCAGTTGCCAACGGGAGATATCGAGATCACCGTCTCCGCCTTTACCATTCTGAACAGATCCGCCGTTCCCCCCTTTACCATCCAGGATGATACAGATGGCGGAGACGATTTACGGATGAAATATCGTTTCCTGGACCTTCGCCGCAATGCCGTGAAAAAGAACCTGGAACTTCGTTATGCCGTTAATCGCGCCGCGCGGAATTATTTACACAGCCAGGGCTTTATGGATATCGAAACGCCCTTCCTGATCAAATCAACTCCCGAAGGGGCGCGTGATTTCGTGGTACCGTCCCGGATGAACCCCGGTCAGTTTTACGCCCTGCCCCAGTCACCGCAAACTTTCAAACAATTGCTGATGGTGAGCGGGTATGACCGCTATTTCCAGGTGGTGAAATGTTTCCGCGATGAAGACTTAAGGGCCGACCGCCAGCCCGAATTCACCCAGATCGACTGTGAAATGGCTTTCGTGGAGCAGGAAGATATCCTGTCCATGTTCGAAGGGATGGTGAAATATATATTCCGGGAAGTCAAAAATATCGAATATACGGAGCCGTTAGAACGGATGACCTGGGAAGACGCCATGTGGAACTATGGTAACGACAAACCCGACACCCGTTTTGCGATGCGCCTGCTGAACCTGAAGAAACCCGGTTCGGTTTATACCAATAAAAACGACCAGGCCGCACTCATCAGCGGGGCCGGTTTCAAAGTATTTGACGAGGCGGAAACGGTGCTTGCCATCGCCGTACCGGGTTGCGCCGGATACAGCCGCAAACAAACGGATGAACTCACCGAATGGGTCAAACGCCCGCAGATCGGGATGAAGGGACTGGTATATATCAAATGCGGCACCGACGGTTCCTTTAAAAGCAGTATCGACAAATTTTACAGCGAGGATAAATTAAAAGCCATCGCGGAAGCGGCCGGCGCCCAAAAAGGGGATCTCGTGCTGGTGCTCGCGGGCACGGAAGAGCGTACCCGTAAAGCCATCAGCGAACTGCGGCTGGAAATGGCCGAAAGGCTCGGGCTCCGGAAAGAAGATGAATTCAAATTACTGTGGGTGGTGGATTTCCCGCTTTTTGAATACGACGAAGCCGGTAACCGCTGGGTGGCACGGCATCATCCCTTTACTTCGCCCAAACCTTCTCAGATCGAAATGATGATCAGCAATAATCCAGAAATCGGAAACGCGGCTGACTATCTCAATCACCCCTATGCCGGTATCAAGGCAAATGCATATGATATGGTATTAAACGGAAACGAGATCGGCGGCGGCTCTATCCGGATCCACCGGCGGGAATTGCAGGAGAAGATGTTCGCCGCACTGGGAATGGACCGTGAAGAGCAACAGCATAAATTCGGGTTCCTGCTCGGCGCTTTTGAATACGGCGCCCCGCCGCATGGGGGAATTGCCTTCGGTTTCGACCGGCTCTGCTCCATCCTGGGTGGAAGCGAGGGCATCCGCGATTTCATCGCCTTCCCGAAAAATAATGCCGGCCGGGATGTGATGCTCGACGCACCTTCGACCATCGATCAGCAGCAGCTGGATGAATTGAATATTAAACTCAACCCCGGCGACTGAAATATTCTTTCGGGTTTCAATTATTTTCCTGAATCTAAATTTGGCTAAAGCCCATTTTCTTATTTTAAAAATAGCCCCCGGCCTGAAGGCCGGGGCAATTGGCCACTATCCTGAATCGGTTTTACCCAAATTTTGATCATGTTTCAAAAAAATTGCCACGGGCTTCAGCCATTGGCATTACTTAGTATTTTGAATCATTTT
>CAYNSL010000022.1:0-30102 GCA_964399755.1 uncultured Chitinophaga sp.
CGTGATGGATGGGAAAGTCTTTAAAGATTGCAGATAAAAGATAAAAGTTGGGCGTGAGAGATGGAAGAGTCTTTAAGATTGGTAGATAAAAGTTGACGTGATGGATGGGAAAGTCTTTAAAGATTGCAGATAAAAGATAAAAGTTGGGCGTAAGAGATGGGAGAGTCTTTAAGGTTGGCAGATAAAAGATAAAAGTTCGTGTGATGTTCGTAAGTCGTTTATTGGTTTGAAGACCCGGAGATAATTCTGTATAAATAAAAAAGATTCTGCATGGCAGAATCTTTTTTATTTGTATTTTCTTTTGATCAGTTTGGCGCTTATGATTCTTACGTTCTGAAGGGGCCGGTCGCGGTCTTTTCCCTGGCTGGTTTGTACCGCGGCGATCATATCCACTACATCCAGTCCCCTGACCACTTCCCCGTACACCGTATAGGCCTGGTCGAGGAATGGAACGCCGCCAATCGTTTTGTATACTTCCCGCTGTCCGGCGGGAATTTTTCTTCCGTTCAGCCTGTATGTTTCAACCGAATCCAGTCCCGCATCGGTATACACCCTTCCCTGCGTGATATAAAACTGGCTCCCGCTGCTGGCTCTTTGCGGGTTTGCATTATCACCCTGCCGCGCCGCAGCGATTACCCCTTTTTTATGAAAAAGGGTGGTCCTGAATTCGGCAGGCACCGTATAACCGGGCCCGCCCATGCCCAGCGGGATACCCGCTGCTGCCGTTCTGCTGTTGGGATCACCCGCCTGAATCATAAAATGCTGAATGACCCGGTGAAAAAGGATGCTGTCGTAGTAATGCACTTTCACCAGTTTTAAAAAATTATCCCGGTGCAGGGGCGTGGAATCATACAAACGGATGACGATATCGCCCATGCTGGTCTGCAGCAGGACGTCTTTTTTCCGGTCCTTTTTCTTCAGCGTGGAATCGGCCTGGGAAAATCCGGAAATGGCAAATACCGCGAGACCGGCGGCTGTCAGTAGTATTTTTTTCATGTCAGAAATCCTGTTCTTCAAAATATAAAAGGATATGGTCTTTGAGAAAATTTTCCTGGTCAACCGGGTTCATGTCCGGCATGGGCTTTACCTGCCGATAATGCGGCCAGCCGTCGGCATCAACACTTTCCAGTTCATAATATCCTCCGGGAGATAGCAGGTGGCAAACCGCTACATGCATCAGGTCCTGTTTCTGTTCCTTGGTGAATTTATCACGGATCTCGCCGAATTCCTGGATGCCGATCAGGAACAGGATCGCTTCCATATCCGGTTTTTTGCCGAAGCGTTCCGCCAGTTTTGCTTCCAGGTTCCACCAGCGTTGCTGCAGATCATCCTGCGGGTTCATCATCCGCAAATATACCCCGCGCGGGTTATTCCACGACAACGGCCGTTCCATAGGCCAGCACTTCCGTTACACCGCCGATCACTTCATTGGCGTCATAGCGCATATTGAGAATGGCGTTGGCGCCGCGTTCTTCCGCGTGCTGCAGCATTTGCTGGAAGGCTTCTTCCCTGGTCTTTTCACAAAGCTGGGTATAAATGGATATCCGCCCGCCGAAAAGGGTCTGGAAACCACCCGCGATATTGCCGAAAAGACTGCGGGAGCGAACCGTAATGCCACGTACCACGCCGAGGTTGCGCCGGACTTTATACCCGTGCAGTTCAATGTTGGTTGTCACCATTGTTGGATCGATCATAACTTTTTCCCGAATGTACGACAGGATCGCCGTTGGGGGTATGGCGGTCAAAAACTACCTTTGCGCAAACTAAAAAATGCATGCTGCAGGTACAGGTAATACGACAGGACCCCGCGAAGGTGAAGGAAAGGCTGGCGGTCAAGAATTTTCCCGCGTTGCAACTGGTGGATGAAATCCTGGCGCTCGACGATGAAAGGAAAAGACTGCAACTGGAATCGGACAATACGCTGGCAAAGATCAATGCCGCTTCCAAATCCATCGGCCAGCTGATGGCAAAGGGACAGAAAGAAGATGCCGAAGCCCTCAAGCAGGAAGTGGCGACGTATAAAAATTCATTACAGCCCATCGCGCAGCAATTATCGGATACGGAAAAAACACTGAACGAAAAACTGGTACAGCTTCCCAACCTGCCTTCCGAAAAAGTGCCGGCCGGGAAAACACCGGCGGATAACCAGGTGCTGCGCGAAGGGGGCAAAAAACCCGTTCTGCCCGAAGGCTCGGTACCGCACTGGGACCTGGTAAAAAAATATGATATCGTGGATTTCGAAACCGGGGCTAAGATCACCGGGAGCGGTTTCCCGTTTTACAAGGGAAAGGGTGCCAAACTGCAGCGCGCGCTGATCCAGTATTTCCTCGACTTTAATACCGCGGCCGGATTTACCGAATACCTGCCCCCGCTGATGGTGAATGAAGCCACGGCCTATGGCACGGGACAGCTTCCCGACAAAGAGGGTCAGATGTATTATATGCCCGCGGATAATTTCTACATGATCCCTACCGCCGAAGTGCCCGTTACCAATATTTACCGTGACACCCTGCTGAAGGAAAGCGACCTGCCGCTAAAAATGACGGCTTACACGCCCTGTTTCCGGAGGGAAGCGGGCAGTTTCGGAAAAGATGTGCGCGGACTGAACCGTGTTCACCAGTTCGACAAAGTGGAGATCGTGCAACTGGTCCATCCCGATACCAGCTATGCCGTACTGGAAGAAATGGTGAACCATGTGGAACGCCTGCTGAATACGCTGGAATTGCCTTACCGTATCCTCCGGTTATGCGGCGGTGATATGAGTTTCGCTTCGGCGCTGACCTATGATTTCGAAGTATTCAGCGCCGCGCAGGAAAAATGGCTGGAAGTGAGTTCGGTTTCCAATTTCGAAGCCTTCCAGACCAACCGGATGAAGATCCGGTTCAAAGACGGTGATGGCAAAACAAGACTGTTGCATTCCCTGAACGGCAGTTCGCTGGCCTTGCCCCGCATCGTGGCCAGCCTGCTCGAAAATAACCAGGGCGCCGATGGCATTGCGCTGCCACCCGTATTACACGCGTATTTCGGGGCCCCGTCCATCAACTGACAAACCCTATATTTACCATTAAAATAAACCATCATGAAAAAATGGGTGACCCTGAACGTACTCTGCTTTTCCGTATTGCTGGCCTGCAGTAAGAAAACCGTTCCGTCCAAAGAAACGGCCGTTACCAGCAGGGAGGTTTCGGAAAAAACAACAACGGCAAAAGATACAACCGCCACAGCGCCGCCCAAGACCGATACCAACCCGGTGGCCGGTATGAGCCAGGAAACCCTGGTGAAGAACGGGGAAGCTATTTTCAAAGCCAAATGCGGGAAATGCCACGCCCTGAAAAACCCCGGTGATTTTACGCCGGAGCGCTGGGACGGCATCTTAAAAGTGATGTTCCCGCGGGCCAAACTCGACGGCGCGGAACAACACGAAGTGCTGGCTTACATTAAATCTAACGCTAAGCAATAAGCGAAAATATCTTTTCAATAAAAAAGCTGCCCGGACCCGGGCAGCTTTTTTATAGCGAAAATGTTTGTCAGCGCAGGCTGGCCCTGGGGCCCCCGGGTGCATAAGTGGCCTGCATGCGGGTCTTTTGTCCGGCGGTGAACATATACATACAGGCATCATCGGTATAATCCATATAATTCATCGTCATCATGGGATGTGAAGCGCCTCCGCAGGTGCTGTTGGCAGGAAAGGAGGGGCAGCCGAAATTGTAAGTGGTATGGATCGGGGTATCTCCGACCAGGTCATTCCCGCAATTGGTGTCGCCCCAGATATGCCGGAGGTTGAAATAGTGACCAATCTCGTGAGTGGCGGTTCTTCCTTTGTCAAAGGGCGCTTCAACCGTACCCGTATTGCCAAAGGCCGTGTTCAGGATCACCACGCCGTCGGTGGCCGATTTACCACCCGGGAACTGCGCGTAACCCAGTATGCCATTGCCTAAAGTGCAGACCCAGATATTCAGGGTCGTGGCCGGGCTGGTCGGATCGATACCGCCCTGCTTGCTTTTTTTCATGGCGTCGTTGGTCGACCAGCTTGTTTTATTGGTTTGCCTGCGAACAACATTTTGCAGCACAAACTTAATACCCGTATTGCCTGAACGTACGCCCTGGAAAACGGAAGGTGTATTGTTATAATCGGCATTGGTAGCGCTGAAATCCTTGTTCAGGACGGTGATCTGTGACTCGATCTGTGTCTGCGATATATTCTCAGCGGCCGTTCTGTATAACACATTCACCACAACGGGCACTTCCATGGTGCCGTCCGAAAGCAGCCGGTAGGCCAGGGGATTTTGTTCAAAATCGCGGGTGAACTCTTCGATGGCGTTCATTTTCTGCCGCAGCGAAGGGTCTTCTTTCAATTGCTCCGCCAGCACTTCATAGGCGGCGCAATGCCTTTCGGCGGGCGGGACGAAACGTTCGCCGGCAGCGTCGTTGTTTGACTCGACGGATTTATTACAACTGAGGCCGAATAAAAATGCCGCGGCCAGTAACAGGAGAATCCTTTTCATAAACAAAAGGGGTTATTTTAGTGTGGGTGAAAAATGACCAATAAATATATACTTTATTTTAAAACGGCGGGGCGGGACCTTAAACTTTTTTGACTGCCGATCCGTCCAATCCGTCAATCATGGTGTTTTTACGATCCGCAATACAATGAAAAAGCCGGGTATCATTTTATTGGCTGCATGGGCCGGGATCACCGCCTGCCAGAAAAAAGCCGTACCCGTGATCACGGAGCGGAAAACGCCCCTGCCAAAAATGATCAGCAGCGTATATCCGCCCCGGGAAACGGTGACGCCCGATACACTGGCGGGGCGCCGGATCTACGCGGTTCGTTGCGGAAAATGTCATGCGCTGCCCCGGCCCGCACAATTTGATGCCAAACACTGGGACGCGATCCTGCCGGTGATGTTCCCAAGAGCGGGACTGGATAATGAGCAGGCGCTGCATGTCAGGGCCTGGATACTGGCCGGTTCGCTTCAGCAGTAAGGCTTTTCAATTTTTTTATTTTCCGGTTCATCACGTAGAACCAGGCAGGGGGCAGGAGGGATAGCATCATCATCCCCGGGTAGCCCGTTGGCATCTGCGGTGCGTCGTCGTGGTGACGCAGCAGCTGGTATTTGCGGCTGGCGAGATAATGGTGATCGCTGTGCCGGCTCAGTTCAAAAAGCATGATGCGGCCGATCACATGATCGCTGTTCCAGCTGTGCACAGGCAGGGCCCGTTCATATTTGCCTTCCCCTGTTTTTTTCCGTTGCAGGCCGTAGTGTTCAATGTAATTGACCGTTTCCAGTAAAAGAATTCCGATCGTCGCAGCTGCGAGAAAATAAAGAGTAACCCTTCCGCCGAAAAGGAAAAAGATCAGCGCGAGAAAGGCGGCCTGGATCAGCTGGACCCGGACCATTTCATTGCGGAATGAAAATACCCGCCTGTTTTGTTTTTTCATTTCCCCGTTGGCAATATGCCAGGCGCTGCGGTAACTGAAGAAAATGGTACGGAAATAAAAAAGGTAGACGGGTTCCCCGTAACGGGCGCTGCTCGGATCTTCGGGTGTGGCCACGCGTTTGTGATGCCCCTTGTTATGTTCGGTGAAAAAATGCATGTAGAGGGAAGTCAGCAGGAGCGCCCTGGCAAGCGCCTGTTCCGTTTTGCTGACGCGATGGCCCAGTTCGTGCCCGACATTGATCCCGAAAGTGCCGCAAAGCAGGCCCATGACACCGATCCGCCCGGCGATATCATAACCGCTCAGTGGCCGGTCATGAAAAGAGTCAAGGAAGAAAAAGAGGGCGGCATACTGAAAAGCAACCACTCCGTAGAGCAGCCAGTCATATATTTTATCGGCGCGGGCCAGGTCTTCCCCGGCCCCGCTTAAATTGGCGGGATCGGGCCTGATGAATAATTCGAGCAGGGGAATGAGGATCCAGGCTACGCCCAGCGGGATCCAAACCACCCAGCCGGTGCTGGTAAAGGAACGGATGGCGCCGATGAAGAACAGAAAGGGAATGATATATTTAACCGCACGGAACCGCATAAAAAGGATCAGATCAAAATTAAAATAATATGATGGTTATTTCCGTTTTAAAGAGTACGGGTAAAGGCGGTTTTTTTTAAACTTATTACGGAACTTCAGGTCTGAAACCTAAATGTTAGCCCATGTCACTGACCAACCAGTTGAAAAACCAGCACCTGATGTGGCGTGCCGGTTTTGGCCCGGCTGTCGAGCAGTTGGCCGATCTTTCGCAATATTCCCCCAAACAGTTTTACAAGGCGCTGGTCAAAGCCTCTGAAAAAAAGCCGGAATATATCGATGTGGCCGATAATTACCTCAAAGGGCTGCTCATGGGGATCGAAGACGCGGGGCGCATGCAACGCAAGGAACTGCCCGCCGAAGACCGCAAGCAGGTGCAGCAAAAAAACCGCGAAGGCATCCGCAACCTGAACATGTACTGGATGTATGAAATGGTAAACAGCGCCGCCCAGTTGCGGGAAAAAATTGCTTTCTTCTGGCATGGTCATTTTGCCTGCCGTAACCTGAATATTTTTTACCAGCAGGGTTTGCTCGATATTCTCCGGAGGAATGCGTTGGGAAATTTCGGCACCCTGCTGAAGGAAGTGTCCCGTTCGGCTGCGATGCTTAATTTCCTGAACAACCAGCAAAACCGGAAAGACCATCCCAATGAGAATTTCGCGCGCGAAGTGATGGAATTGTTTACGCTGGGCCGGGGGAATTATACGGAAACAGATGTAAAGGAAGCCGCCCGCGCTTTTACCGGCTGGGGTGCCAATGTAAAGGGTGAGTTCCAGTTCCGCCGTTTCCAGCATGATTTCGGCAGCAAGACCGTTCTGGGGCACACCGGTAATTTCGACGGGGAGGAAGTGCTGGATATCCTGCTGGGCGAAAAACAGACCGCGCGGCATATCACGGAAAAACTCTACCGTTTTCTCGTGAATGAAACACCCGACAGCGAAAAAGTGGAAGCGCTGGCCGATAAATTCTACAAAAGCAATTATGATATCTCCAAACTGCTGGAGGAGATCTTTACCGCCGACTGGTTTTACCAGGAAAAAAATATCGGCGCCAAAATAAAGTCGCCGGTGGAACTGATGGCGGGCATTCAGCGAATGCTGCCAATGAAACTGCAGAATGAAGAAGCCCTGCTGCTCCTGCAGCGGGTGCTGGGGCAGGTATTATTTTTTCCGCCCAACGTGGCGGGATGGCCCGGCGGCAGGAACTGGATCGACAGTTCGAGCCTGATGATGCGGATGCGCCTGCCCATGCTGATCAACGATTCCGATGAAATGAACGTGCGTCCCAAAGACGACGACGACCAGATGATGGGACGTTCCGATCCCAACGAAGACCCGAAGAACAAGGCGCAACGGATGATCAACCGTGCCACGGGAAGACCCATTATTGCGGACATCGACTGGCGCCTCTATGTGAAAAATTATGAAAGCGTGCCCCGTGAATCGCTGGTGGAAGCGATCACAAAAACATTGTTGCAAACCAAACCCGGGGTCAGTCCAGATATCATTAAACAATACGCCGACGCGGCGGGGCGTGAGTCCTTTATCAAAACGGCGACGATGCAGGTGATGAGTTTGCCGGAATATCAGTTGTGTTGAGATAAAAGATGGCGTGATAGATGGGAAATTCATTAAATGATTCAGATAAAAGTTAAAAGATGGCATGATAGATGGGAATGTGTTCAAAGGATGCAGGTGAAAGTTGAAAGAGGATACCAGGGAGTGTTGGTAAATAGTATATTCAAATTCAGCGGGTATTACTGATTGATTTTAGAAGTAAGAAGTAAATGGCTTGTTTATAATAACTGCTAAAAGATTTTCAGGATGTTTATAAAAAGAAAAGAATTCATACAGGTCGGTTCGCTGGCCACGGCATCGATGCTGCTGCCGAAATTTTTGAAGGCCTTTGAAGGCGGAACCATGGTGCCGCCGGGAAACAGGGTGGTGGTGATCCTGCAGCTCAGCGGCGGGAACGACGGGTTGAATACCGTCATTCCCGTGCGGAACGATCTTTATTATAAAGCCCGGCCCAAACTGGGTATTGAAAAAACAAAAGCGCTGTCCCTGACGGATGAGGTTGGTATCAATCCGGCCCTCGGCGGATTGAAAGAACTGTATGATGACGGCAGCCTTGGCATCCTGAACAATGTGGGGTATCCCAATCCTGACCGATCGCATTTCCGCAGCATGGATATCTGGCATACGGCCAGCCAGAGCAGCGAGTACTGGACCACAGGATGGGTGGGCCGCTACCTCGATGCGCAGTGCAACGGCTGCGATAAACCCACGCAGGCGATCGAGATCGACGACGTGCTTAGTCTTTCGCTGAAAGGCGAACATATCAAGGGCATCGCTGTAAAAGATCCGCGGCGCCTTTACGGCACCGCCAACGAAAAATTTTTCCGGGATGTGTTAAAGAACCACCGGGATGAGGCGGGCGAACAACCGGTGGATTATCTCTATAAAACCATGGCCGAAACGCTTTCGTCGGCCGACTATATTTTCCAGCAGAGCCGCCTGCATCCCACCCGCGCCGAATACCCGAAAACGGACCTGGGCAACAGTTTAAAGACGATCGCTTCCCTGATCTATTCCGAAATCAATACCAAAGTGTATTATGTTTCGCTGGGAAGTTTTGATACGCATATCAACCAGGAACCGCAGCAGCAGCGTCTCTTTACCGAAATGAACGACGCAGTGAAGGCTTTTGTAAAAGACCTGAAGGCCAATAACCGGTTCAACGACGTGCTGCTCTTTACCTTTTCCGAGTTCGGCCGAAGGGTATCGCAGAATGCCAGCGGCGGCACCGACCACGGCACGGCGAACAATATGTTCTTTATCAGCGGAGGGCTGCAGCGAAAAGGGCTGCTCAACCCGATGCCCGACCTGGCGGACCTCGACGAGGGTGACCTGAAATACAATATTGATTTCAAAAATGCCTATGCTACCGTATTGAAAAAATGGCTGAACGCAGATGACAGGGCCATCCTCGGCAAGACCTACGATTACCTGGACTTTATTTAAATAACGGAGATCCGCAGACGAAAATTTAACAGCCCTGTCAACTTTATTTGACAGGGCTGTTTTACTTCATACAGGAAATGATCAGGCTTCTTTATTCTTTTTGGTTGCCACGCGGTAGAGGATAAAGGCCAGCATCGCGAAAAACCCGACGCCCAGCAGCTGGTAACCGCCGTCACCCAGCGCCTCTTTCATGCCTTCTTCAAAATTCACCTGCTTCATGGCCGACTCAAAGAAGACCGTTAATATAGCGGCGATGACGCCGAAAAGGGCGCCCCCGGCCACCAGTCCCGTTGCGAACAAATTACCTTTTCTTAAATCTTCCTCTTCTTCCGATTCCTTATTTTTCTTGGCCCGTCTGTCAGCAACACCGCGCAGGAAACCACCCACGAAGATGGGCAGGGTGGTGGACAACGGCAGGTAAGTACCCACGGCGAAACTCAATGATTTGATACCGCATAATTCCAACACGATAGCAACAAAGACACCGATCAGCACAAATTGCCAGTCGAGGTTGAAAGAAAGTATTCCCTTGATCAGCGTGGCCATCAGGGTGGCCTGCGGAGCGGAATAGGTTTCACCGATCGCGTGCTGCACGCCGGTCGCCGCGAGGGCCGATGAAGGCGTGTCAAGGATCTTCACCGTCCACCCGATAACGATGGAGGAAACGATGGCCCCGATAAATAAAGCGATCTGCTGGTTTCGCGGCGTGGCTCCTACTATATACCCGGTCTTTAAATCCTGCGAGGTGGCGCCGGCATTGGCTGCCGCTACGCAGATCATGCCGCCCACCACCAGCGCCATGGGTTCATAGACCTTGCCGGTCCATCCCACCCCGATAAACACGAGGCAGGTGGCCATGATGGTAGCGATCGTCATTCCGCTGATGGGGTTGTTGGATGAACCGATCAGCCCGACGATGCGGGAGGAAACGGTCACAAAGAAAGCGCCGAATATGATCACCAGTAAACCAAGGAGCAGGCGGCTGCCGATATTATCACCGGGGATGATGGAAAGCGCCGACATAATCAGTATCAGGCCCAGGCTGCCCAATCCCACCACTTTTATACTGAGGTCGCGTTCCGTTCTGATGACGGTTTTCCCGGCAGATTTATCTTTAACCGTTCCTATACTTTCCTTAAAAGAAGAGATGATCGTAGGAATGGTTTTTATCAGCGTAATAAAACCGCCCGCGGCCACCGCTCCAGCGCCGATCTGGCGGATAAAGGCGCGGTACAAGGCTTCCGCCGAATTGGCGAATGAATGCGTGGCGGGATCCCATCCGTATTTGGCGGGGTTCAGTCCCAGTTTTGTGATCTGCGCATAAGTGGCATCGCCGCTCACCAGGGTGGCCAGCAGGGGAATCAACACAAAAGAGCTTAATACGCCGCCCGCCACAAGGATGCCGGAAATCTTCGGTCCGATGATATAACCCACCCCCATGTATTCCGGCGTGATCTCACCGTTGAGCCTTGCGGAAGGCAGGTATTTATTTTTCAGCGAGGTAACATAGGTGGGTACATCCGCAATAAAATGGAATACCCGCTGCATGATGGCATAGATAATAGCCACTGACATTCCGAGGAAGGCGGTCTTGGCCAGTTCGCCGCCTTTCTCACCGGCTTTGAGCACCGAGGCGCAGGCCGTTCCTTCGGGATAGGGAAGCGTATCGTGTTCTTTTACGATGAGGGCGCGGCGAAGCGGGATCATCATCAGGGTGCCCAGCATACCACCGAGGATGGCCAGGGTCATGATGGTGATATAATTAAAATAAGATTTACTGTCGGGCGATGTCAGGAATAAAAAACCGGGCAGCGTGAACACCACACCCGCCGCAATGCTCTCACCCGCCGAACCGGTGGTTTGAATGATATTGTTTTCAAGAATGGTGGTCTTTAAAAAAAGTTTGCCCAGGGCAATGGACAATACCGCGATGGGAATGGAAGCCGATACTGTAAGCCCGGCCTTTAACGCGAGATAAACGGTGGCGGCGCCGAAAATAATGCCGAAGATGGCGCCCATGACGATGGATTTCACGGTGAATTCCTTCATCTGTGTTTCGGGCGCCACAAAGGGTTTGAAATGGGATTGTTCAGCCATGGCGTCAGGTTTTGATTATGATAGGGAAGATAGGGAAAAATAAAAAAGGAGCTGAACTTTCGTCCAACTCCTTTATATATGGCAAAATAAGTTTAAGCCGACCCCGTTTTGTCTCTTACAATTTTATTGAGGGATTTGAGCCGCGCATAGATTAAGATGCCGCCTATAAAGGCTGCGGCCACCAGGATCAGGAAAAACATTTTCTTATCTGTGAAGTCATCCCAGAATCCCGTCATCACCCCGGCCACTTTACCGCCAATAGATGTCGAGAGGAACCAGCCTCCCATCATCAGGGCGGTGAGCCGCGCCGGCGCCAGTTTGGAAACAAAGGAAAGACCCATCGGGCTGAGGAAGATCTCACTGATGGTAAATACAAAATACGTCAGCCATAACCAGATGGGAGAGGCTTTGTGCGTATAGATGGAGGGAACCGACATGATCGCAAATACCATCACCAGCGCCGAAAGTCCCGAGATGAACATGGCCATCCCGAATTTTGAAGCCGTGGTGGGTTCCTTGCCCCGTTTTCGCAGCCAGCCGAACAAGGGTACAAAAATCAGGGTAAGCAATACAATAAAGAGGGGGTTGATGGACTGGAACAGTTCGGTATTGGTCAGTTTCACTTCCTTGCCCTGCGGCCACTGGTCTTTCGGCACATTTACAAAATACGGATCCGGACCCATTTCCTGGATCACCTTCCCGCTGTCGTCTTTCACGTCGCGCATGTACTGGTCCAGTTTATTGACCAGCCTGGGCGTATCCGTTACCCTTTGCATGGGGAATAGCGCCCCGGTAATTTTCGCGGTGGTGGGGGAAGCCACCCGGTCTGTATGTTTTTCAGCCCAGAGCGTAAGTCCCGTTGAGTTCTGGTTATAAATGGTCCAAAAAGCAATCGCGATGGCGAAGATGAAGAGCAGGGCGCCGATTCCTTTTTTGTCCTGTCCTTTTGCTTTTACCCAAAGCGATATATAGAACGCCACGATCGGAAGACAGGCGAAAATGAACGCGTCATTGGCCTGGGTGCCCATGATCGGCGCGCCGAGTACCTTGGTGGGTACTATCCATCCGATCACGGCCGCGATGATCGCCGGCAGGAAAACGTAAGAAAATATTTTTGAAATGGGCATGTCTTCGGCCTGGACGGGTTTGCGGACATCCGCTTCCTTGATCTCCCGGTTTTTTATCGACATGGACAGGATGATCAGCCCGATGATCAGTCCAACCCCTGCCGCCCCGAACGCATAACCCCAGCCGTACTGGTTACGCAGGTAGGCGGCCACGAAATTGCAGACGAATGCGCCGATATTGATACCCATGTAGAATATATTATAGGCATTGTCCTTGAGCGGACGCAGATCCGCGCGGTTATAAATATTACCCAACAGGGTGGAAATATTGGGTTTGAAGAAACCATTACCGACAATGATCAGTCCCAGTGAAATGAACATGGCCGTATTTCCTGGAATGGAGAGACCCAGGTAACCCGCGGCCATCAGGCTGCCCCCGATGAAGATGGATTTAATATAGCCCAGGTACCGGTCGGCGATCAGCCCCCCGATAAAGGGGGTGAGGTACACCAGGGCGATGAAGCTGCCCACGATATCCGCTCCCATGCTTTGTTCCATACCCTTGCCTCCCGTTTTCGTGTCGATCATGTACAGGAAGAGAATACCGACCATCAGGTAGTAGGCGAAGCGTTCCCACATCTCCGTGAAAAAAAGGATATATAAAGCTTTGGGGTGTTTGCCCGGATGGGCAGGCGGCGGTGTCAGCAGGTCTTGTGCTTGGCTCATACAGTGTTTATGTTTTACTAATCAGAAAGCAATCGTTAGCGCAACCAAAATACTGAAATTTAACCACCCAAAAATTTTTTATGTCTAACTTTATATGATAGGTACGATATTCGCAAGGCCTTAGCAACCAACTGTAAACCCAACATGCGTATCCTCTTACTGGGCTCCGGCGGCAGGGAGCATGCACTGGCCTGGAAAATGGCCCAAAGCCCGCTTTGTGAAAAACTGTTTATCGCCCCGGGGAATGCCGGTACGAGACAATATGGTACCAATCTCCCTTATGCCATCACCGATTTTGAATCCATCAGAAAAACCTGCCTGAAAGAAAAAATTGATCTTGTCATCGTGGGGCCCGAAGAGCCCCTGGTCAAAGGCGTTACCGATTTCCTGATCGCGGACCCCGCACTCGCGCAGCTCGATATCATCGGACCCAATAAAACTGCCGCACAGCTGGAAGGCAGCAAGGCTTTCGCCAAAGCCTTCATGATGCGTCATGGAATACCCACCGCTGCTTATAAGGAATTCACGCTGGAGAATTACCAGGAAGGGGTAGACTACCTGCGGCAACACGCCCTGCCGCTGGTATTGAAAGCCGACGGGCTGGCCGCGGGCAAGGGCGTGGTGATCTGCGACAGCCACCTGGAAGCCATCGCCGAATTCGAGCTGATGATCCAGCGCGCCAAATTCGGCGAAGCCGGTAAAAAAGTAGTAGCCGAAGATTTCCTGCACGGGATCGAGATCTCGGTATTCGTGCTGACCGATGGAAAAGATTACCTGCTGCTCCCGGAAGCAAAAGATTATAAACGCGTAAAGGAAGGCGATAAAGGTCCCAATACGGGCGGGATGGGCGCGGTAAGCCCCGTACCTTTTGCGGATAAGGAGCTGATGGAAAAAATTACCGCGAAGATCATCCGCCCGACCGTGGAAGGATTGAAAAAGGAGGGGCTGGACTACCGCGGGTTTATATTTTTCGGATTGATGATCGTGAAGGGAGAACCTTATATGATCGAATATAACTGCAGGATGGGCGACCCCGAAACGGAAGTGGTGATCCCGCGGATGAAGAACGACCTGGTTGAATTGCTCAGCGCCGCCGCGCAACAGCGTTTGTCGGCCGTTCAGGTTGAAACCGATCCGCGTACGGTTTGCACCGTGGTGGCGGTGAGCGGGGGCTATCCCGGCGAGTATGAAAAAGGATATGAAATAACAGGACTGGAAACGATCAACCCCGATGACAGCATCCTGTTTCACATGGGTACGGCCGTTAAGAACGGAAAGACCGTGACCAGCGGTGGACGCGTATTTTGCGTTTCTTCCTATGGCATGTCCGTTTTCGACGCGGCGGAAATCTCCCGTGAAGAAATTCAGAAAGTACATTTTACGGATATGACCTACCGGAAAGATATCGGGTATGAATTTGAGTGAAGAAAAACAGCAGGGAAAATTGACGCGGTTATTGACTTTTGTTGGTGAAAGGATCGTTTACCCCATTAGGGAATAAAAGTGAGAAATGGGCGGTAATAAAATCTGTAAAGTATTCGTCTGACCCGGTAACGTACATTTGTACAAATTGTTTTTATGCCCGGTGAAGTTCATTACCACGACTACCTGCAACTGGATAAGATCCTCAACGCCCAGTTGCCCGAAAGCGATAAGCGCAATTTGCCGGCACACGATGAAATGCTGTTCATCGTCATTCACCAGGCCTATGAGCTCTGGTTCAAACAGCTGCACCACGAAGCCGATTCCGTGGTGGCTATTCTCGGCAAGCCCGCATTAAACGATAATTCACCCGAACTGCAAACGGTGGTGCACCGGCTGAACCGCTGCATCACGATCCTGCGCGTGCTGGTACACCAGCTCGATATCATGGAAACCATGACCCCGATGGATTTCCTGGATTTCCGCGACATGCTGCGCCCCGCTTCGGGTTTTCAAAGTTGGCAGTTCAAGGAACTGGAAGCGAAACTGGGATTGAAATTCGAACAGCGGCACGGGAAGGAATATTATACTTCGCAGTTGCGGAAAGAGCATGTGGACCTCATTAAAAAAGCCGAAGGAAACCGCTCCCTGCTTGAACTGCTGAACAAGTGGCTCGAGCGGATGCCATTTTTGAACGAGGGCGCCGATCAGACATTCTGGGACAAATACCGTAACAGCTACGGGCAAAGCCTGGCCGAAGCGGAGAAAGACAACCTGGCCGCCTTTGATGCGGTATTCATGCATCCCCCTGCGCCCGACGCCGGGCAGCAGCTTTCGCACCGGGCCTGCCGCGCTGCGCTCTTCATCATGCTTTACCGGGGTTACCCGTTACTGCAATTGCCCTTCCAGCTGCTCAACGCCCTGCTGGAGATCGATGAACAACTAAGTTCCTGGCGCTACCGGCATATGAACATGGTGCACCGGATGATCGGTTCGCGGATCGGCACCGGGGGAAGCAGCGGTAAGGATTACCTGAAAGCGGCGGCCGACAGGCATTATATCTTTAAAGAAATCGCGCAGCTCAACAGTTTCCTGATCGAAAGAAGGAAACTGCCCGCCCTTCCGCATGCGGTGGAAATAAAACTGGGATTTATCGGCGCTTAAAAGAAACGCCCTTCGCCGTCAAAGGTCCGGTAAGGATTGGAGAAAAACCGGTCCACCACTTTGTTGAAATCTTCTTTATACACCACCGGCGTACTGTGACCCGATCCGGGAAGTATCCACAGATAAGCTTTCGGGATGTTTTTATAGATCAGCATCGTGTGTTCTTCTTTGATCACATCATGGTCGCCCCCGATCACCAGCGAAGGACAGGCGATTTTCTGCAGGTCGCTGAGCGGGATATGCGGTTGTTCGGCCAGCAGCCTGAAAAGTTTAAGACTGTTTTTTTCCTGTTCGGTCTTGTTGGGTTTATTACGCAGTTCCGCCAGCGCGGGTGTCACCATATCCCAGATCTGCTGGGGCACGGCGGTGGTATCGGGCACGAGGTTGGCGCCGGTGATCGCCAGTTTTTTTACTTTTTCGGGGTGACGAATCGATAAGAGCAACCCGTTGATTCCGCCATCGCTCCAGCCGATCACATAGGCGGAATCGATCTTCATCGCGTCGAGCAGGGCCGCGTAATCATCGGCCATCATTTCATACGTGAGGCTGTCGCCGGTATCTTTTGATTTTCCCTGCGCGCGGCTGTCGGCCACGATCACTTTGTATTTTTTGCTGAAATAGGGGATCTGGTAAATAAAATTATTGATCGAGCCGCTGTTCCCGTGAATGATCAGTAAGGGTTGCCCCTTGCCATATACTTCGCAATACATTTTAATACCCCGGATATCATAGTATTTCCCGGCCAGTTTATTATGGCCATAGGGATTTTTGGGATCGTTCATCTGCTTTTGAAACTCATCGGAGATCTTTCTTACATCCTGTGCGGAAATAGTGGTGTACAGCAGCAGGCAGGAGAACAGGGATAAGGTGATCTTTCTCATTCTTCTTTTTTTTAAAGTTAATGAGAAAACATAAATAAGATTCCTGCCTTATTAAGCGGTGCAAACGGGTTAGCAAAAGGTAAGCATGCCTGCGTTATGGCATGGTTGAATAACCAGGCCCTGATCAGAATGTATATCTTATTCCCAGTCCGCCCCAGCTGCCCACGAACCCGCGCGTACCGCCGAATTCAAAAGAGGGTTGCCAGTCGAGCGAGATATTAATGGGTGCGCCGTTGAATTTGTAATCAAGACCCAGCACCCCGTCGATACCGGCGAAAGCCCCGTCGCCGTATTTGCTGTTGTAAAACCCGATATGCGCGCCCGGTCCGATATACCATTTCAGCCCCGCGGCTCCCGCAATCGGGCCGTGTATTTCATACAGACCCGTTATTCTTGCGCCCTGCACCCAGAAATAACCGATCAGTTCACCGGCATGTTGTTCACTGAAAAAATGTTTGAGGGATATGCCGCCGCCATCCCAGACTTTAACCCCGAGCGCCGTGCTGTATGAATTACTGAATGTACTGCGGCGTTGCGCCTGCGCGGCCATGCAGATCATGGCGAAAGCCCCTGCCAGGAAAATCTTTCTCATAAACTTATATTATAATGAAGGATAAGTTACACAGCCTACTTGCCATTACTGTGCCAAACCGGATAAGCCGCGGGGAAAAGGAAGACAGCGCATTATTTGTCTTTGATCCTCAGTAAAAAATAAATAAAGACAAGTACGGCTACGGCCGCCGTCATAAAAAAGGTGGTACTGCTTCCGGCGCTGGCCCAGACCGCCCCCGCGATGGTGCTGGCCAGCAGCGCGCAGATGCTTTCGCAACTGGTATAGAACCCGATGGCGGTGGCCGTGTCTTTACCCCCCGAAAGATTCGTGATCCAGGCCTTGATCACGCCTTCCGTGGCGGCAGCATAGATGCCGTATACTGAAAATAATACGAAGATGATACTGACCGAAGGTGAAAAGGCGAACCCGGCGTACACAGCGGCAAAGAGGGCAAAGCCAAGCAGGAGCACCCTGCGGAACCCGATTTTATCCGCCAGCGCACCGAAAGGATAGGATGCCAGCGCGTACACCATGTTATATACTATATATGCCGCGATGGTGATCGTATCGGCGCCAAGGGTCAGTCCGAATAACCGGATGGTCGCCGTGCCGATGGAGGCGCGGGTAAGCAGCAGCAGAAAAATATCTGAGCTGTTGAACAGGGCGAACAGCAGCAATCCCGGCACTACTTTCCGGAAACCCGGCGGGGCGGCCTTCCAGTACCGGAAATAGGAGAAAAAATTTCCCCTCCCCAGGGTGGAAACGGGTTGTTTTTTCTCGCGCAGCAAAAAAATCAGCAGGATGGATAATAGGCCCGGGATAAAAGCGAGGTAGAACAGGGTCTTGTAATGCCCGGGATAAAAAAACAGGAACAGCAGTGCGGCCAGGGGCCCGATGGCCGCACCCGCCGTATCCATGCCCCGGTGAAACCCGAATACCCGCGCTTTGGTGGCAGGTGTCGCTTCCTGCGAGAGCAGGGCATCCCGGGCGGCGGTGCGTACACCCTTACCCAGCCGGTCGGCGGAACGCACAAAGAATATCCAGGCGGGATAGCTGAAAACCGCCATCAGCGGCTTGGATACCGCGCTTAAAATATATCCCAGCCTGACAAAGGGGAGGCGCAGTCCTTTTTCATCGCTTAATTTCCCGAAATAACCCTTGCTGATACCGGCGGTAAAATTCACGACGCCTTCCAGCAGGCCGATCAGGAAAATACTGAACCCGATCTCTTTTAAATAAACCGGGATGACCGGGTAGAGCATCTCGCTGGCGATATCAGCCAGCAGGCTTACCATCGAGAGAATAAACACGGTCCGCGTGATGATGCGCATGTCGTGAAGTTAGCCGAAAATCCGGTTTGCGGTATTTACTAAAAAAATCCCGAACCCCTGATCGGAAAAATTCTTTTAACCGGGATTTGGCATAAAATTGAAAGCAAAAAAAATAAAGCCCACCCTGCTTTTGCTTTGAAAATCCCGATTATTTCCTTCACCTTTGCCCTCAACCTGCCTGACGGTAGGCAGGTAAAATCCGGCGCATTTTCATGGGACTTTTTAACTGGTTTACACAAGAAATAGCCATCGACCTGGGTACAGCCAACACCCTTATCATACACAATGACGAAGTAGTGGTGAACGAACCGAGTATTGTTGCGCTGAACCGCAACAATCCGAAAGAAGTGCTCGCGGTGGGCAAGAAGGCGCTGATGATGCATGAGAAAACGCATGAAAGCATCCGCACCGTTCGCCCGCTCAAAGACGGCGTGATCGCCGATTTCAACGCGGCCGAGCTGATGATCCGCGAACTGATCAAGCTCGTCTATCCCAAAAAACCATTGTTCCCGCCCAGCTGGCGGATGATGATCTGCATTCCTTCCTCAATCACCGAAGTGGAAAAAAGGGCGGTGCGCGACAGCGCCGAACAGGCGGGCGCCAAAGAGGTTTACCTGATCCATGAACCCATGGCCGCCGCGCTGGGTATCGGCATCGATGTGGAGGAGCCGGTAGGAAATATGATCATCGATATCGGCGGCGGTACGACAGGAATCACCGTCATCGCGCTGGCGGGAATCGTATGCGACCAGTCCATCCGCATTGCCGGCGACGAATTCACCGCCGACATCATGGAGGCGCTGCGCCGCTATCACAGCCTGCTGATCGGGGAACGCACCGCGGAACAGATCAAGATACAGGTAGGCGCGGCGATGAAGGAGATCGATAATCCGCCCGATGATTTCCCGGTTAATGGTCGCGACCTGGTAACGGGTATTCCCAAACAGATCATGGTAAGTTACCAGGAGATCGCCGAAGCGCTGGATAAAAGCATATTCAAGATCGAAGAAGCGATTCTCAAAGCGCTGGAACAAACACCTCCCGAACTGGCTGCTGATATCTACAGGCGCGGTTTGTATATTACCGGTGGCGGCGCCCTGCTGCGGGGCCTGGACAAAAGGCTGGGCAATAAGATCAAGCTGCCGGTACATGTGGCCGATGATCCGCTGAAGAGCGTGGTCAGGGGCACCGGAATCGCGCTGAAGAATTATGACAAGTACCCGTTTGTCATGCGGTAGCATTAAGGCACAGTCAGCATCCGTGATGCTTCATCAAAAGCGCAATCGTATCACGCCGCTTGTACCCTGTACCTTGTGCCTTGAACTTTGTATCTTGTTTCTTCAACATGCGTAACGTATTTCTTTTCCTTCGCCGCTACAGGACCTTTCTCACTTTCCTTGCATTACAGGTGGTGTCGCTCTGGTTTTTGTTCAGCTACAACCGTTATCACCGCGCCCGTTTCCTGGGCCTGGCCAACGAGGTGACGGGCCGCATCAATACCCAGTACAACAAGGTGGAGGATTTTTTTGCGTTGAAGGAAGAGAACCGGCGCGTACACCGGTTCAACGATTCCCTGATTAACCTGCTGCCCGGCAATTTCGGCAGGCACGATACTCTTTCGCAGCTGCGTACCGATTCGGTGCTGTATGATACGGCGGCCGGATACCGGCGTTATATTTTCCGCCCGGCCACGGTAGTGTATTCCACGGTCAATGCCCAGAAGAATTATATACAGATCAACCGGGGCGCTGCCCAGGGCATCAAAGACAATATGGCCGTAGTGAGTTCGGATGGCGGCGCGGTAGGGCTGGTGGTAAATGTGAGTCCCAATTTCGCGCAAATCATGAGCCTGCTCCATGTACAGAGTACCGTCAGCGTTTCCCTGAAACGCAGCGGAGATTTCGGTACGGCCGAATGGGACGGAAAGGATGCCCGTTATCTCCTGTTGAAAAGGATCCCGAAAACGGCGGAAGTGAAGCCCGGCGATACAGTGCTGACCAGTACCGTATCCTTTAATTTCCCGCCCGGATACCGGGTAGGTACCGTTGCGGAAGTGAAACAGGACAATGCCACGGGCATGTACCTGCTGAAAATAAAGACCGCGGTGAATTTTTACAACCTGCAACAGGTGCACGTGATCGAGAACCTGGATTATGCCGAACAACTGAAACTGAACCAGGAGACCCGGAAAAAAGTTGAAGAACCCAAAAAGAATCCCCGGTGAGCGATTTTTTCAGGAACATATTGCGTTTTGCCTTTTTCATCCTGATCCAGGTGTACGTGCTGAACCGGATACCGCACCTCCACCGGTTCATCACGCCCTACCTCTATTTCCTGTTTATCCTCTGGCTTCCTTTTACGGTATCGCGGCAATGGCTGCTGGTCATCGGTTTCCTCACGGGCCTGGTGCTGGATTATTTTATGATGACCCCCGGTCTGCATGCGGCCGCCTGCCTGCTGATCGCTTATGTGCGGCCCTGGATCATCGGCATACTTACCCCGAAAGACAGTTCCGAATTCAATTACCGCGAGCCCTCGCCCCAGGCCATGCAATGGACGCCCTATGCGGTCTACGTGATCATCCTTACGCTGCTGCACCATGGATACCTGATATTCCTCGAGTGGCTGAGCTTCGGAAGCTTCCTGGATTTCCTGATCAGGATCGTGACCACGACGGGGATCAGCCTGCTCCTTATTTTTACCGCCGAACTTTTATTCCCCCGGCGGCTGAAGTTCCGTACCAATACGGCGTAGCGGGTACAGCCGGTTGCGGGATACATCATGAAAAATTTCTTAAAAGAAATTTTATCCGCAAATAGATTTGGAAACCGGGTTTTGTAAATCGTACTTTGTACACTGAATCAAAAACCCGATTTCTTCCGCTCCTTTCCCTTCGTTCCATGCCTGTGTTCAACCAATCAAGAAGCCGTATCATCCGCCTGCTTTTCCTTGCTGCATTTATTATCATCACGGGCCAGTTATTTTATTTGCAGGTGATCTCCGGGAAATACCAGCGGCTCGCCGATGAGAACGCCATCCTGAAAAAAACCGTTTACCCGCCGCGGGGCATCATCTATGACCGGAACAGGAAAGCGGTGGTCAACAATACCCTCGCGTATGACCTGATGGTAACACCGGCCCAGACCCGCGGGATCGATACGGCATTTCTTTGCCGGCTGATGGAGATCGATACGGCTGAATTCAGGAAAAGGATCATCACCGCCATTATTAAGAACAGCTCCCAGAAACCATCCGTATTCGAAGCTTCGCTGCCCCCGGCGCGCTATGCGCGGATCCAGGAAAATCTCTGGCGTTTTCAAAACGCGTTTTATATTCAGGAACGGCATATCCGTTCCTACCCCTTCGATGCGGGGGCCAATATCGTGGGGTACCTGGGTGAAGTAGATACGAATTACCTGAAAAAACATGCGGAAGACGGATATGTGAGCGGTGATTATGCCGGTATGACGGGGCTGGAAGCCAGTTATGAAAAAGCGCTGATGGGGGAGAGGGGCACGCAATACCTGATCAAGGATCAGCTCGGACGAATACAGGGTCCCTATGAAGGCGGCGCGCTGGATATACCTTCGGAGGCGGGCAGCAACCTGTATACCAGTCTCGATATTTCCCTGCAGCAATTCGGCGAAAAGCTGATGAGCAATAAAGTGGGTTCCATCGTCGCGATCGATCCCGCTTCGGGCGGTATCATCGCCATGGTCAGCAGCCCCACCTATAACCCCGGTTTTTTAACAGGAGCTGAACGCAGAAAACATTTTTCGGAATTATATTCCGATCCAAGGAAACCCTTGCTGAACCGCGCGGTGAATGCGGCCTATTCGCCCGGCTCCACTTTTAAAACCCTGCAGGCCCTGGTGGGATTGCACGAAGGGGTCATCACCACGTCGACCACCTTCAGTTGTTCCGGCGCCTTCTATGGCTGCGGCAGCGCCAAACCGATGAAATGCCTGGATCCCGGCACTTTTTATCTCAAGACGGCAATCACGCATTCCTGTAATACCTATTTCGCCAACGTAATGCAGCGGGTGATCAACAACCCCAGGTATCCCACGATCGACAGCAGCCTGCGGGCCTGGAATAACTATATGTATGCCTTCGGGCTCGGTAAAAGACTGGGCGTCGACATTCCAACCGAAAGAAGGGGAAATATTCCCACCCCCGAAGATTTCAATAAAATATACGGGCAGGGGCACTGGAGCTACTGTACGTTCCGCTCGGTGAGTATCGGGCAGGGTGAAGTGAATACCACGCCCCTGCAGGTGGCCAATGAAATGGCCTATATCGCCAACAAGGGATGGTTCATTATACCGCATGTGGTGGATTCGATCGAAAACGGGGATAAATACGGGTTACTTGACAAGTACAAAAAACGCAACGTGCCCATGGATATCCCCGACAGTATTTTTGAAGCGGTGCACGACGGGATGCAGGGCGTGATGGAAAGCGGTACGGGCCGCGGCGCTAAAGTGCCGGGAGTCGTGGTTTGCGGTAAAACGGGGACGGTGGAAAATTACGCGGTCATCAAGGGACAACTGGTGAAACAACCCAACCACTCTTTTTTCGCCGCTTTTGCGCCGCGCGACAACCCGAAGATCGCCATCATGTGCGTGGTGGAGAACAGCGGCCGGTTCGGCGGCACTTACGCGGCCCCGATCGTAAGCCTGATGATCGAAAAATACCTGAAAGATACGATCTCGGCCGAGCGGAAACCGCTTGCAGAAAGAATGGCCGCCACGAATCTTATTCCCCCGCTGATGATGCAGGAGATGAAACGGATGGATTCGCTGCGCCGGAACCGGGAAAAAGAAACGGAACTGAAAAAGGAACTCAACATCATCCGGGACACCCTGCAAACGGAGGATAATCCCACGGAAGAAGAGATCAGGTCTGACAAATCAAGACAACCCGCGAAACCCGACAGCCCGCGGAACAAGCCCGTTCAGAAAGACCTGATCGCACCCGATAAAAACAAATTACCCGCGCCGCCGAAAAAGGATTCGGTTAAAAAATAATTATGAACCAGCGAAACCCCGCCATCACAAAAGGAATCGACTGGAGCCTGGTCGGTATCTACCTGTTGCTGGTAGCGATCGGGCTGACGGCCATTTTTGCCGCCACGTACAAGGAAGGCGATCCCGTGCTGCAGAGTTTCCTGCGTTTTAAAACCGATTACAGCAAGCAGTTCTATTTTTTTGTTATCGGCGCGGTGATCGCCCTGTTTATCCTGCTAACCGACAGTAAATTTTTCCCGGCCACGGCCAACCTGGGATATGCGGCGGGAATTTTTTTACTGTTGCTCGTGTTCCCCTTTCACTCCCGGATCAAGGGAACCGAATCCATCATCAAACTGGGGGCTTTTAATTTCCAGCCCGCCGAGTTCTGCAAAATATTCGTGGCCCTGGCGCTGGCCAAGTACCTCTCGCGACCCGAAACAGATTTTTCCAAAACCAGGTCGCAGTTTATCGCGGCGGGCATTGCGCTATTTCCCGCCGCGATCACTTTGCTGCAAAGCGAAACGGGCCTGGCGCTGGTGTATTTTTCTTTCTTTATCGTCATGTACCGGGAGGGTCTGCCTTCGGTGATCCTGCTTACCGGTTTTGCGATCGCGGTACTGATCGTGGCCACGATCGTCATCGAGCCCAATACACTGGCGATCATCCTCACGGCCCTTATGCTGGTACTGGTGTACCTGCAGCGGCGGGCGATCAAAAGAAGAAAGAGCCTGCTGGCGGCCATTGTCATGCTCTGGGTGGTCTGCGTGGGTATCCAGCGTTTTGCCGTTCCCTATATTTTTAAACACGTACTGCAGAAGCACCAGGTGGAAAGGATCTATGACCTTTTTGGAAAGGATAACCCCTACAAGGAAAATACGGAAACCGAAAGCGCGGATCAGCAGAAAAAGAAAAAAGAGAGCGGCACCAGTTATAATGTCCGGCAATCCAAGATCGCCATCGGCAGCGGCCGCATCTGGGGCAAGGGCGTATTGAAAGCCACGCAGACGCGTTATGATTTTGTGCCCGAACAACGCACCGATTTTATTTTCTGTACCGTGGGCGAGGGTTTTGGTTTTACGGGGAGCATCGTGCTGCTCGGGCTCTACCTTATATTATTGTTCAGGATCGTCACGATCGCCGAAAGACAACGCAGTACATTCAGCCGCTGTTATGCATACGGGGTGGCGGGGGTATTCTTCTTTCATATATTTATCAATATCGCGATGACGGTGGGGCTGGCCCCGGTGATCGGGATCCCGCTTCCTTTTATCAGTTACGGGGGAACCTCCCTGCTTACATTTACCATCCTGCTGTTTGTCCTCTTAAGACTGGATGCCGACCGGCAAATGGTACTGCGGTAATGCGGGGGCTTTTGAGCGACCGGAACGTTTTATCCCGGCCGTACCTGTTATTTTTGCGGTTTATGAAGATCATCCCGCTCTCGGAAGGAAGTTTTACCATCGACCAGACCAAGCATTTTGTGCCTTTTGACGAAAGCGCCCACCGTTTGCAGGAAAGACCTGCGGGAAGCCTGCTGGTGGAGATACAACCCTTTGTCGTGATCACCTCAAAGGATATTTTATTACTGGATACGGGGCTTGGATTTACTGGATCAAACGGAAGGATGCAATTGCACCGGAACCTGATGGAAGCCGGGATCAATCCCGCTGAAATCACGAAAGTATTGCTGACCCACCTGCACAAAGATCACGCCGGCGGCGTGGGCATCAGGCAAAACGGCAAAGCCAGCGAACTTTCTTTACCGCAGGCCAGGTATTACGTACAGCGGAAAGAACTGGCTTTCGCATTTGAAAAAGGATTTCCTTCCTATGTTACGGAAGACCTGGTCTGTTTGCGCGACAACCCGCGGGTAGAATTGCTGGAAGGCGACGGGCTGATCGACGGGTATATACAATACCGTGTTTCCGGCGCGCATTCGCCGTTTCACCAGGTGTTCCTGCTCCGCGATGCCGGGGAAATCATTTTTTTTGGCGGCGACGAGGCCCCGCAATTACAACAGATGAAACACCGGTTTGTGGCTAAATATGATTACGACGGGAAGAAAGCTTCGGCATTAAGGCAGGAATGGTGGGAACGGGGGAGGCAGGAGGGATGGACTTTCTTGTTTTATCATGATATCAAATCGCCGGTAGTACATGGCCAAAGGCCATAAAATAATAATGCGAAGCTACAAGCTTCGCATCGCGATAAAAAAACAGACCGGCCTTTTGCAAAGCCGGTCTTCAGGTTATATTAAAACACCAATTATAGCATTTCCTTACTGGAACAGCGCGCGGTTCCTGCGCAGCGGCCTGTTCTCAAGACGATCACGCCGGTTTTCCTTGATGATGCGGATGGCTTCCTGCCTGAACTCGTCTTCGTATTTAAACACTTTGTTCGCACGCTGTTCATCCATGATCTGCCGGAACTCGGTGCGGTAATGCAGGCGCAGTTCGATGATCTTTTGCTGGAGCACCAGTTTATCGGTGCGGTAAAGACGGTGGGTCTGGGCGAATTCGCGGAAGTAACGCACGAATACCGGCGTAAATCTCTCGGCTTCATTTCTCGACAGGCTCAGCCGGTCCTGGATATATTCACGCATCCGTTCCTGGATCTTGCCTTCCTGCAACGCGGGTTCCTCGTTCTGCGCAAGAACCTGCAGACCCGGCAGCAATAAAAGTAATATGATGAACCACTTTTTCATTTTCACATTAATTGGTCATTAAAACATCCTGCACGTCTTCCGTTTGTTCCTGGAAGTCCTTCAGCTCTTCTTCGGGAACATCCTGCAACAGGTCGCGTATCTCTTTAGATTTATTATCGGTATTGAGTTTAGCCGTTTCTTTTCCGTTCATGCCCGCGTCGATAAAGTCGATCAGGGTTTCTTTTTGCTGTTCGTCCATCTTCTTCACGTCACGGGTAAATTTGGCCAGCGGCGCCTTACCCGTTCCCTTGTTATTGAAGTAAAGCAACCCGGTAACCGCAATAAGACCGGATACCACGGCCACAGCCGCATACCGGAACCAGCTGCGGTTGATCAGCGATACGACTTTGGCCCCGGTTTGATTTGTTGCTGCAACAGGACGCACACGCAGTTGTTCAAAATATCCTTCGGGTACCGAATAGGGATTCTGTTTTTTCAGGCTGCCGAGTAAGGGTGAAAGGGATCCGGTCTCTTCTTCCGCGCTCAGTTCGTGAGCGGAATTTTTTATGGATGATAACACCGAAGCGGCTAACCCCTCAAAATATCCGGCCGGAACCGTAAAGGGCATTTCCCTGGATACATCGCTTAATAAGTTTGACAAATGCGAAATTTCCACGCCGGCATTTTCAGCCTGCATGGCCCGGATCCTGCCCAGCACGATAGCGGGGAGTGAACCGAAATACCCTTCCGGAACCGAATAGACCGTATGGGCGGGAACATTCGCCAGGACGCTGTTCAGCTCGTTCAGTTCGGATACTATGTTTTTATCGCGTGTCATTTTTAATTGTCCCTCAGCGTTCTGCGGGGGTTTCAACCTTTAATAAGATGGTTTTCAGCTCCCAAAGTTTAATGATTTAGCATATAATCCTCAATTTTTTTAACGGCATGGTGGTAGCTGGCTTTCAGGGCCCCCTCGCTGGTTTCGAGCACCCGGCTCATCTCCTCATACGGCATTTCATCGTAATAGCGTAGGCTAAACACAACTCTTTGTTTTTCAGGTAATTGCTGTATAGCTAGCTGCAGTTTCCACTCCAGCCGGTTGGCGTCAAAATGCCGGTCGGCCTTTATCTTGTTCGAGAGTCCGCTTTCCACGTCGCTGAGGCTGACGGAAGCCCTTTTTTTCTGTTGTTCCAGAAAGGTCAGGCATTCGTTGGTGGCGATGCGGTAAAGCCAGGTATAAAGCTGGCTGTCTTCGCGGAAATTCTCGAGCCCGTTCCAGACCCGGATCAGCACGTTTTGCAATACATCGTTGGCATCATCATGGTCCACCACCATCCGGCGGATATGCCAGTATAATTTTTCCTGGTATTTTTTGATGAGAGCCGTATAGGCGGGTTCTTTCGTAACCGGGTTACGGAATTGTACGAGCAATTCACTGTCACTTGTCGTGGTCAGAGGCATTGGTCAGGGCTTTGATCCGGTTAGAATATTGGAACAGCCAATTGTTTAAATCGTAATTCTACTTAAATCCGCTTAAAAATAAAAAAGCAGGTTCAATTTTGAAAGAACCTGCCCCGATACTTTGCAACAATCTGTTAACCGTTCTTTTTCCGGCTGATCACTTTTTCGGCAGCGGCCACGATATCGGGCACATCGAGCCCGTATTTTTTCAGCAGTTGCGCGGGCGTACCGCTTTCGCCGAATGTATCAAGGGTGCCGACCATTTCAACGGGAATGGGGAAATGGCGGGCGGCGCACTGGTTGATCACATCCCCGAAGCCGCCGATGATATTATGTTCTTCCGCGGTAACGGCGCATTTTGTTTTACGGATCGAAGCGATCACGGCTTCTTCATCGAGGGGTTTCACCGTATGTATATTGATCACTTCCGCGCTGATCCCTTTTTCCTGCAGGATCACACCCGCCTGGATCGCATTCCAGACCATATGCCCGCAGGCGAATATCGACACATCGGTTCCCTGCGAGAAGAACTGCGCTTTTCCTATTTTGAAATCCTCCGGCTTGCTGAAAATGGGCCATGCGGGCCGGCCGAAACGCAGGTAAACGGGTCCTTCATGATCCGCGATCGCCATCGTCGCGGCTTTTGTCTGGTTGTAATCGCAGGGTACGATGACGGTCATCCCCGGCAGCATCTTCATCAGCCCGATGTCTTCAAGTATCTGGTGCGTGGCGCCGTCTTCTCCGAGGGTGAGCCCGGCATGCGAAGCGCAGATCTTTACGTTTTTTCCGCTGTAGGCGATCGACTGGCGGATCTGGTCGTACACGCGCCCCGTGGAAAAATTGGCGAAAGTGGTGGTATAGGGAATTTTCCCGCCGATCGTCAATCCCGCCGCGATCCCCATCATATTCGCTTCGGCGATGCCGCATTGAAAAAAACGGTCGGGGAATTCTTTTATGAACTGGTTAAGCTTGAGCGAGCCGGCAAGATCGGCGGTAAGCGCCACGATATGCGGATTTTTTCTCGCCGCTTCCACGATGCCGTCACCGAACCCGCTGCGGGTATCCTTCGTGCCGGTTGACTGGATTTCTTTGAGCATAGCCGAAATTAATTGCTGCAAAGTAAAGGAATTGATACAGGAATTAAAGTGCTTTTCTTTTTGTAAATTTCCCATTGAACCCCTGCATATGAGGATCTTTCCGCATTGCTCCATTTCTTTTTTTACGGCGTTGGTCACCTGGCTCAGCCCCGGCGCGATGCTGGCGCAGCCGGGTTCCCGGTACACGGGCAATTTCAACAACTCGCTGGAACTGCTGACCGATGTGGGCGGCAAACCCATCAACCTCAAAGTGGATTATAACATGGAGGGCACGCCCTTCTACCCGGCGGAATATACCCGGGCCGACCTGCATGTGAAAAGCGGGAAGATTTATCGCGGAATCATGGTCAAGTTTAACCTGATGGATAACCTGCTGCTGTTGCTGATGCCCGATGGTAAGGAGCTGGTGGCGACGAATTATATCCGGCGTCTTGTTTTTACCGATACGCTGAACGGTGAAATTGTTTTCAGGGGAATCTTTGAAAGAGGTTTTCCGGCCGTGGATGGACATACCGAAGACATGTACTATGAAGTGCTGGATACGGGCCGCCTGAAACTGCTGAAATTCCATTCCGTTACCTATATCGACCAGCGGCAGTACGGGCAGGCCAGCATCACCCGCGTGTTTGAGCAGTCGGATACCTATTACCTGTACCCGGTGGACGGAAAAATGCGGAAACTGGAGAAAGGTAAGGACGCGTTATTGTCTTTGATCGGCGATAAAAAAGATGAACTGGGCGAATTTATCAATCAGCAAAACATCAAATGCCGGAAAGAAAGCGACTGGAAAACGGTGATTGCGTATTATAACTCCCTGTTTACTTCCCCGGCAAAGGGATTTTAATTGAGATCGGGGTCCTGCCGGGTGAGCAGGTCTTCATCGCGTTTGAGCTGCTGTTCCCATTTCCAGGCGCTCGCCATCATGTCTTCCAGCGTATACCGGGGTTCCCATCCCAGTTCGGCGCGGGCGCGGTCGTTGTTGGCGTAGATGGCGATCACATCACCGGGGCGGCGCGGCCCCATTTCGTAATTCAGTTTCACCCCGCTGGTTTTTTCAAAGGCGCGGATCATTTCCAGTACCGATACCCCGTTGCCGCTGCCGAGGTTGAAAACCTCGCAGGCCGTTTTGTTTTTTCCCGCTTCCAGGTACCGGAGCGACAGGGTATGGGCATGCGCGATATCGCAGACATGTATATAATCGCGGATGCAGGAACCGTCGCGGGTGGGGTAGTCGTTGCCGTGCACCCGCATTTTCGGGAAACGCCCGATAGCGGTTTGGGTAATGACGGGAACCAGGTTCTCGGGTTTGCCCAGCGGCGTTTCGCCGATGATGGCGGAAGGGTGGGCGCCGGCCGGGTTGAAATAACGGAGAAGTATACACGAAGTTTCGGCGGTACGGGCCAGGGCGGCCGTGATCTCTTCCCCCATCTGCTTGGTGGACCCGTAGGGCGATTCGGCCGGCCGGGTGGGCGAGTCTTCGGTTACGGGCACGGCGGCGGGATTGCCGTAGACCGTGCAGGAGGAAGAAAACACAAAATGCGGGATGCGGAATTCCTGCACGCATTTCAGCAGGTTGATCAGAGAGACCAGGTTGTTTTC
>CAYNSL010000022.1:30202-36141 GCA_964399755.1 uncultured Chitinophaga sp.
CGGAGCGGGAATTGTTATCGACAGAAATAACGTCATAACCATTTTCCACCAGGTCCACGATCGTATGTGAACCGATATACCCGCAACCCCCGGTAACCAGTATTTTACTCATAAAAAAATTCCCGGCAAAAGTCCGGAATTTTTTTTAATCGACCGATATGATCAATTACTTAAAAAGGGAAACAATGAAATAAACTCCTGCCGCTAACAGTCCGCTTACAGGAATAGTTAGTATCCAGGCCCAGATCAGGTTGAAAGTAACACCCCAGCGAACCGCAGAGAGCCGTTTGGTGGCTCCTACACCCATGATGGAGCCCGTGATTGTATGCGTGGTGCTGACAGGAACTTTCAGGGCTTCCGTCACAAATAAAGTAACAGCACCCGCTGTTTCAGCCGCCACTCCTTCAAAAGGAGTAACTTTTGTTATGCGTGTTCCCATGGTCTTAACAATCTTCCATCCACCACTCATTGTTCCGAGTCCGATAGCGGTATAACAGGCGATCGGGACCCATCCCGGCATATGCTGAAAATCAGGGACAACCTTCCCGGCGATCAATGCTGCTGTAATAATTCCCATCACTTTCTGTGCATCGTTTCCCCCATGACCAATACTGAAGGCAGCAGAAGAAACCAATTGCAGCCGTTTAAACCATTTATGAGATTTAACCGAATTGAGACTGCTAAGGTATAAGGAGAAGACGGCCATGATCACAATGATCAATGCCAGTAATATCCATTTGAAATTGCTGGCATGAAAAATGACCTTTAGCGTATAGGAATCGTAGTGAGATTTCAAATTTGCCGGATCAGTTTCCAATACCCGGTACAGGAAGAAGCCAACCCCGGCCAGGATAAGCAGGGATACGACTTTTGGTGCCGGTCCCTTTCGAAACGAAAAGATAAACCATAGGGAAAAGATAAATGCCATGATCATCCCGATCAGGGGAGCCAGCACGATAAATGCGACGGTCTTCAGTACGATGGGAGAGTTGATCGCGCTAAATGTACCGGCATGTGCTATGGCAGCGCCGGCAAATCCGCCCATGAGCGTATGCGAGGAAGAGGAAGGTATCCCGGACCACCAGGTCAACAGGTTCCAAATGATTGCCGCGATTAGGCCGGATAAAATCACCTCGAGTGTTATGGAATCGGCTTTTACAGTTTTGGAAACGGCACCGGCGATATTGTGTTCCGTGAAAATAAAATAGGCGACCACGTTAAACAAAGCAGCCCACAACACTGCCTGAACAGGTGTCAACACCTTGGTTGAAACAACAGTCGCGATGGAATTGGCCGCATCATGAAATCCATTGATGTAGTCGAATATAAGCGCCAGCGCGATGATCGTGATCAGGTAGGGAGTCATAAGAAGTTAGTTGAAGGATCAGTTAAGCATACTTGATGATGATGGATTCGATCACATTACTTGCATCCTCGCATTTATCGGTTACGATCTCCATCACCTGGTAGATATCCCTTTTCTTGATCACTTCCTTGGCGTCTTCTTCCGTATTGAACAGTTTTTCGATGCTGAAATCCAGGATATCATCGGCCTGGTTCTCGATGCTGTTGATCTTGACCAGCGCTTCGGTGATATTGCGCATATTCTTCATGTCCCGCAGTTCATACACGGCCACTTTGATCTGCTGGGCGCCCTGCTCGATCAGTTCGGAGAATTTCTGCATCCCCGTATCATTGGGGTTGACGTGGTAAAAATTGATCTTTTTGCCCGCGGCATAGATATAATCGGCAATATCGTCGAGCGAAGTGGCGAGATAGTGGATGTCTTCCCGGTCGAAGGGCGTGATGAAATTGCGCCCCAGCTCCGTAAACAGATTATGGGTCAGTTCGTCATTGGCGTGTTCCAGGTCTTCCATCTGAACGATCAGCGAGGCACGCTTGTCGAAATCGGGTTCGGCGACCACATCCCGCAACAGGGATCCCATTTTGGAAGCATTGTCGGCTACTTTTTCGAATAGTTCATAGAAAATTTTGTTCTTGGGCATGAAGATCTTCAGAAAGGAATTGAGTGCCATAGTTTTTGTTTTATCCGGGCGTGCCGGGTTGTTTGCGAAAATACCGGGTTGATCAATGGAGGGTAGCGGGGGACGGAGAATTAATAATAAATTAATGCAGAAATAAAATTAGGGTAACCTTTCAATAACAAAGACTTTATATTGCATCAATTTTAAGCGCCGACCATGTTTTTGGCCAAAACCGCCCGTTTTCAAAGGGCATTACTCCTTTTTTTCCTGCTTTTTATCTCCCTTGCGGGTTATTGCCAGCGGTATCTCACCGAACTGGACTCCTCCTTTTTTATTAAGGACACGCTGCGTCCTTTCCTGAAACGGTTCGAGAACCTGCGGATTTCCGGCTATATGCAGCCGCAGTTCCAGGTGGCCCAGTCTGACGGGGCGCAAAGTTTTGAAGGAGGCAATTTTTCCCAGTTTTCCCGCAGCCGTTTCATGCTGCGGCGGGCCCGCGTTAAAATCGACTACCTGCTGCCCACCCGGGATAATTTTCCGAAAGCCCTTTTCACCTTCCAGATCGACGCCACCGAAAGGGGCGTGATCGTCAGGGATATGTTTATACGCATCTATGAAACCCGCAGGAACCTCCTGTCCATGACCGCCGGTTTTTTTGCCAGGCCTTTCGGATATGAGGTAAACCTCGGGTCTTCTTACCGCGAAACCCCGGAGCGGGGCAGGATGTCGCAGATCCTGATGCCCGGCGAAAGGGACCTGGGTGTAATGCTGAGTTTCGAACCCCAGCAAAAAACGCATCCCTGGTTTCATTTTAAATGGGACGCGGGATTTTTCAACGGGCAGGGGGCATCGGGCACCACCGACTTCGACAGCCACAAGGATTTTATCACCCGCATGACCCTGAAACCCTATAAAGCGGGCCAATGGGAGATCGGGGCGGGCCTTTCCCTTTTACTGGGGGGCTGGAAGAACGGGACGAAATTTGTATATAACAGCGGCGTCGCTTCTAACGGGGATAAGATCTTTACGGTGGATTCCTCCGCTACTAACCTGGGAAAATCTTCTCCCCGGCATTATTATGGGGCCGATGCACAGATCATATGGCACCATCCTTGGGGAGAAACCGAATGGCGCGCGGAATACTGGTTCGGAACACAACCAGGCACTTCCACCAGTACGGCCAATCCCGGCTCCCTGCCCAATTCGAACGGAGTGGCCTTGCCCACCTATGTACGGCATTTTGACGGCGCATTCTTTTATTTCCTCCAGAACATTATAAACAGCAAAAACCAGCTCATCCTGAAATACGACTGGTATGATCCCAATATCAAAGTACATACAACTGATATCGGCAAAACGGGCACAAACCTTACTGCAGCAGATATAAAATATTCCACGCTGGGGATCGGGTACGCCTATTATTTCAACCCCCAGACCAAGATCATCTTTTATTACGATGTGGTCCGCAATGAAAAGACCCTGCTGAACGGAAATACCACCGACCTGAAAGACGATGTCTTTACCTGCCGTTTACAATTCAGGTTCTGATTTACAGGGAGTAAGCACAGGTAACATTCCGGTAATATGCCGTTAATAATTGCTTAACACGGGAGTAACATGCCGGTAATCCCTGGACTGCACTTTTGCGGCAAATAAAACCGCAATGAGTTTCCGGCCCCGCTTTATACTCGCGCTGCTATTATCAATCTCTGCTTTTGCGCAGGCTCAGACCGTCAAGCTGACGGGAAAGGTCATCAATGCCAAGAATGAACCCCTGCCCGGAGTATCCGTAAAGATCGGCGGGTCGGTAACCGGAACCAGCACGGATCTCGAAGGCCGGTTCACGTTAAACCTCACACCCGGCAAGAAATACGAACTTGAATTTTCCGCGATCGGCTACGAGACAAAAACGGTTACGGATGCGGAAGTGCAGGCTGGTAATGTGAACGAACTGAATATTATCCTCGACCTGAAAGCTAAATCGGGCGACAACGTGGTAGTAACGGCCAAGATCTCCGGCGCCCGCAGGGAAACCATTAATTCGGTCATCGCCTTTCAAAAAAATACCAATACCGTCGCTTCAGTCATTTCCGCCGAAAGCATCCGCCGTTCTCCCGACAAGAACACGGGCGAAGTGCTGAAAAGGATTCCGGGGGCTTCCATCCAGGAGGGAAAATACCTGGTGCTGCGGGGACTGGCCGATCGCTATAACCAGGCGATGCTGAACGGCATTTTATTGAGCACGACCGAGCCCGACCGCAAAACATTTTCATTTGACATTTTCCCTTCCTCCATCATCGATCATATCATCATCAACAAGGCCTTCACACCCGAATACTCCGGCGAATGGGCCGGCGGGCTGGTGCAGGTAAATACAAAAGATATTCCGTCGGCCGGTTTCCTGCAATTGCAGATCGGCACCGGTTTCAATACAAATACTATCGGGAAGGATTTTTATACCAATCCCGGCGGCAAGTACGACTGGCTGGGACTGGATGACAAATCGCGCGGGCTCCCGCCCGGTTTTCCCCTTCGATCGCAATTCCTGGCCATGAAGGCCAATCCCGCCGAACAGGCCCGGTACGGAACTTTTTTCAGGAATAACTGGGTCGTGGAAAAGGGTAATGCGCCCCTGAATGCAGCATTCCAACTCAGCGGGGGATTCAGCAAGACTTTCAGCGGGGATAAAAAACTGGGCGCTCTTTTCGGGATTACCTATAACCGGAGCAACAGGAACCTGACCTACGAGAATAAATTTTTCAGCGTCAGCAACCAGCAGGCCGATGTCCTCTTTGATTACTTCAATCATAAATATTCGCAGGATGTTTTGTGGGGCGCGATGGGCAACCTTTCCTTCCAGTTGAATGCGCGCAACAAGATCAGTTTTAAAAACCTCATCAATGTAAACGCCACTGATTATACGATCCTGCGCACGGGATATGATTTCGAAGCAGACCCGGTGCTGGGTCAGAACATACGTGCCCGCGAACTGGCTTTCAAATCGAATATTTATGTCAACACGCAACTGATCGGCGAACATTCCATCGGGGCGAAAAACGACTGGAAGCTGAAATGGTACGGCGCTTTTAATATTCTTGATCAGTACATACCCGACCAGCGCCGCATCCAGTACAACCAGAAAAAAGATAACCCGGATGCCCCTTATATGCTGCTGATCTCGGGAACCCTTTCGCAGAAATCGGGGAACCGGTTTTACCAGAACCTCAACGACTATGTATATACCGCGGGAGGTGATCTTGCCAAAACATTTACCGCTTTTGGCCGGCCGCAAACGCTGAAAGGAGGATATTTTTTCCAGGTGCGGGACCGGCTCTTTGATTCACGCCCGCTCTCCATTTACCTGCCCATCGATAACCCGCAACTGCGTTTATTGCCCGAGGAAACGGTTTTCAACGCGGAAAATTTCGGAGTAAACGGCGAAAAAAATAAGTTCGGGTTTGACGAGATCGGCAGTAATAAGTACCGCTATCTCGCCAACTCGATACTCAATGCGGGATACCTCCAGTTCGACAATTCGTTCGGAACAAAGATCCGCCTGGTCTGGGGCGCAAGGCTGGAGAATTTCGACCAGTTGATCGGCAGTGTCAGGACCAGCGACGACCGTCATGTGCGTACGAAAAAAACAGACCTGCTGCCGGGTATCAACTTTACCTATAAACTGAACAGCAAAACCAATATCAGGGCCTCCGCATCCCAAACGATCATCCGGCCTGAATTCCGCGAACTGGCGCCCTTTACTTTTTTTGACTTCGAACTGAACGCGGCCGTGCTGGGCAGCCCTTTTTTAAAGAGAACGCGGGTAACCAATGCCGACCTGCGCTATGAATTATACCCGCGGCCCGGCGAAAGTTTTTCATTCGGCGTTTTTTATAAATTCTTTTCCAACCCGATCGAACAGTATTTTAACCAGAGCGGGGTGGCCACCAGCACTTT
>CAYNSL010000023.1:0-33551 GCA_964399755.1 uncultured Chitinophaga sp.
GTTTCCAGGTAACGACCCACAACCGCGACGGCGGCAGCAGTATCTGGAAAATGGAAGCCACTATTCACAATGATACCGGCACGGCCACCCATTCTTCCCGGTTCCAGCGTCCGCATGCCTCCGGCTCCTGTTATAACCAGGCGAAAACAGAGCTGGAAGTGGGCATCGATGAAGACGCCGGTGAATATTCCATTTTTGTCGCCGTTCCGGGTTGTTATGGAAAAATGGTGGATTACGGCGAGGAGAAGGATTATGCCACAACGGATGAAACAGGTATTGCCATCAATCACCAGCGGTTGGGGTCCAATCATAATGTACTGGCAGGTATGACCGTAGATTCTGCCGGCGAGGGCGGAAGCAGTTCCGTTACGATTTACCGCTGGAACCTGACCCGTGGGGACATCACAGATGAGCTGATCGTAAAGCCCACCCCTTATGATACCTGGTTGCCGGAACCGGGGCCTGATGAACAAACGCCGGGTCCAAATAAAATGCAGATCGACCTGCGCCTCCAGGGCAGAGGCGGGGGCGCCCCGATGGGAAAAGTGGCGCGGTTTGAGCTTAAGCTGAATAACACCTCCACGGAACCCGGCATCGATCTGAATATGCCTGTGAGCGGCGCGCAATCTCTTCCTGATCTCCGGTTCGCCGCAGACGGTGATGGCGAAATTTCATCGGATGGCCAGTTTATCAGTATAGAATCGACGGATGGAAAGACCGGAAGCGTGCTGATCGAATCTTACGACGGCGGTGGCTGGACCGTATTGACCGTAGAAGCGGTGCTGGAAGGAGGACCACGGGTGAAAGGGAAGCTGCTGAATCCTTCCGGCGTCACAGAAATTCAAATACCCAAGCGGCAACCGGGAACAAAGATCGCAACGAGCTGGCTTACCGCAAATGGCAATCCCGGCGAAATGGATGATAAGGAAATGGGCGGATTGGCGCCCGGAGATGGTCTTACTGCCTATGAAGAATACCGGGGCGTAACATCAGAAGGAAAATTTACGCGGTTGGATCCCCGGAAAAAAGAACTGGGGATCTGCATGAAGCCTGAAGGTTTCCGCGTCTTCCGGGAAGGCGTTGAATTGTTTAAGTCGGTATCCGGTATCATACCGGTTTATTTTCTGGATAATGAAATTGACAACGACCGGAACCTGAATAAAAATCACAAATCCGCCCATGATTATGACCAAAAAGTGCTGAAAATAGAAGACGGGGCCACTTCCAAAAATGCGGCGGGGGAAAACAGGCCCGTCACACTGGATTTCATGGTGCCGGTACAATCGGAACTGATCGTCATTAATCTCTCTTACCTGAACAGCTTCTATCCGCAGCAGGAAGCGGCGGCAAGGGCGGATGGAGTGACCATGCCCTATACCCTGAAAGAACTTATTGCCTCCACGGTGGCCCATGAAGTCGGTCATGGCGTGAATATCAATCACCATGGCCCGCCATCTGTTACCCCGCAGAACCGGACGGCCTACGATGACAGCCGCCCGCCCTATCATATTTTCCGTTTTAAGAATAATGCCGTGCAGGAAATTCCGGTTTCCCAGTGGAGGCTGGATGCCGGTCTGAACAAGCGGGTCTATGATATTAACGGAATTACCGGCATTCCGGGAAATGAGGAGAGCGGCGACCTTTCCTGTATCATGGCCTATACTTCGCTCTATACCTGGTGCTTTCACCAGGGAGCCGACGGTTCCCTGCATTATTGCCAGGTACCGCTTTTACCAGTGGGAAAAAGCCTTTGCACCACCAAAGACGGCAGCGGTATCAATAAATTCCCCTGTTATTTCGGAAGAGCTTCCGTGGGTAATTGCAAGGGTCAAATTAAACTCCGGTGAGTATCAGGCCAGGCTAGCCTCCATCGTGATATTCGTATTCAGTAATTTGCTGATGGGGCAATTGGCCTTGGCTTCCGCGGCGCATTCCGCAAATTTTTCAGCCGTGATCCCCGGAACCGAGGCTTTTACCACGAGATGACTCTCCGTAACCGTGCCTGCTTCCAGCGTAACCGTGCATTGGGTGTCGATATTATCCGGCGTAAATCCCGCGGCGCCCAGTACGAAACTGAGTTTCATCGAAAAACAGCCCGCGTGCGCTGCGGCTACCAGTTCTTCGGGATTGGTAAATGTGCCATCCTCGAAACGGCTGCGGTAATCATAGGAAGTGTCCTGCAGCACTTTTGATTTCGAACTGAGCGTGCCCTTGCCTTCTTTTCCGGTTCCCTTCCAGTTGGCGTTTGCATAACTTTTCATACAAATTATTTTTTTGAGTTTACATATTTACTAAGCATTCCCATCCCGATAGCATCAATTCCAAATTCCCAATTCCAAATTCCCAATCCCAGATCCCTATCCCTCCTCCATCTCCGCCAGCCTGTTCTCCGGTTCATTGTATTCGATAATGAAATTGTTCTTGCCCTCGCCCACGATGATCTTCAGGAATTTCTGCTGAACGAGTTCCAGCAGCGAGAGGAAAAGAAAAATGGCATGCACCCGGTTCTCGCAGAGCTCGAATATTTTTTCGAAGGTCACCGTTTTCTGTTCCCTTGCCAGGGTCAGCATCTGGTCGCGGCAGCCTTCCATGGTGTATTCGTAGCGCACCACGGTATGTACCGGTTTGTTCAGGCGGTCGCTGTATTTCTGCATGGCCCTTTCAAAGGCCCGCATCAGTTTGAAAAGGGTGATGCTTTGAATTTCGGTGCCCTCGCTGTCCTCCTCCCCGATCTGCGCCAGTTCCTGCCGGATATTGCCCCGTTTTACCATCAGCAACCGCCGGGCCTCCATTTCCGCCATCTGCGCAGAAGCCTCCTTGAACCGTTTGTATTCAAGGATCTTGTTGACCAGTTCCTGGCGGGGATCGATCTCGTTGCCCTGCGCGTCCAGTTCCTTGCGCGGGAGCAGCATCCTGGCCTTGATCCGCATGAGCGTGGAAATAAATAGGATGAATTCGCTGCTGAGCTCGATATTCAGTTCTTCCCGCTCATGGATATAATCCATGAAATCGTTGATGATATTCGTGATCGGGATATTATAGATATCCAGTTCGTCCCGCTCGATAAAAAAAAGCAGGAGGTCGAACGGACCTTCAAACTGGGGCAATTTTATCTGGTACGAGGTATGTTGCAAGGTTTCGGGTTGAAAATAAAATAAAGTCCTGCGGTACGCTTCAGGACTCGCAAAAATAAGGTAAATCGGGCAGGGTCATCCCCGCCGGCGCCGGCTTATTTCTTCAGGGCATCCCGGATCTCGCGCAGCAGCGTGATATCTTCGGGAGTGGCGGCGGGCGCTGCTTCTTCCTTCTTCTTCATCGCGTTCATGGCCCTGATGACCAGGAAGAGCACGAATGCGATCAGGATAAAATCGATGACCGCCTGCAGGAATACACCAACCGGGAAAACGGTCTTGCCCGCGGTGAAGCTGAGATCGGCCACGCTGGATTTTCCCAGGATCATACTGATCAGCGGCATGATGACGCTGTCGGTAAACGCGGCGATGATCTTGCCAAAGGCTCCGCCGATAACGACGGCCACGGCCAGGTCGACAATATTGCCTTTCATGGCAAAATCCCTGAATTCTTTAAGCATTCCCATAAAATTGATTTTTGGTTGAAAAATTTGTCAGATCCCCTTTCAGGCGACCATCATTTTTTTAATCCGGGGAACTGCATGTTTAATCCCGTCAGGAGACTATGCAGTTCCAAAGCGATGATATAATCTTTATACCAGTTCTGGTCGGAAGGTACGATGATCCAGGGGGGTGTATTGCAGTTGTTGAAACAATCTTCATAGGCCTGCATGTAAATGTCCCATAGCTTGGCCTCCTCGAAATCCTTTTCATTGTATTTCCACATTTTGGTCGGGTCCTTCAGCCGTTCCTTCAGCCTTTTATCCTGTTCTTCGGGTGATACATGCAGGTAGAATTTAAGGATATGCGTATTGTTATGTTCCTGGAGCAGTTTTTCAAAATCATTGATGGCGGTCATGCGCCTGGCCGCGGTCTCGTCATCGCACCATTTATGCACCCGCGTTACCAGGATATCTTCGTAATGCGACCGGTTAAAGATCTGGATCATCCCTTTCGCAGGACTGTGCCGGTGAATGCGCCAGAGAAAATCGTGCGAAAGCTCTTCGGGCGTGGGGGCTTTGTACGACTGCACCGTGACGCCCTGCGGGTTCATATTGCCAAGTGAATACCGGATCACGCCATCTTTACCGCTGGCATCCATGCCCTGTATCACCACCAGCACGGAATGTTTGCTCTCGGCAAACAGGAGGTTTTGCAGGTCATCCAGTTCCTTGATGAGCTGTTCGGTTTTTTCCTTTGTTTCTTTTTTATCCAGTTCCTTCGGCGCCCTTGTGGATATTTCTGATAATCGGATCGTGCCCATATTCGGGAATTTGAAAAATGTTGCTACAAGATACTAATTCCCCTATCGCCCCGTGCCGCTCTTAAAATAAATCAACCGGAAAGAAGTCATTTCATGACCTTTGCGGTTCTTTTACGGAATCGACATCATGAGCCAGCGATTTTTAAACTGGAGCCTGTTTATATTCATTTGCATGATCTGGGGAAGTTCGTTCATCCTCATGAAATGGGGCATGTATGACGCCAACCAGCAACCGGTCTTATCTCCCTATCATGTGGCGGCCCTGCGCATGCTTTCAGCCGGGCTGGTGATGCTGCCCTTTCTGTACCGCTCACTCAAAGCCGTTCCCCGGAGCATCATCGCCTATGTCTTGCTGAGCGGTTGGCTGGGCAGTTTCTTTCCCGCTTTCCTGTTTTGCGTGGCCGAAACGAAAATCGACGGGGCGCTGACCGGCAGCCTGAATTCACTCACGCCCCTGTTCGTGATCATTACCGGCGCTTTATTCTTTCGTATTCATACCGGCGCTAAAAAAATTATTGGTGTAGTGGTGGGACTGGCGGGAAGCGCCCTGCTGCTTTATGCCAATATCAGCCAGCCCCCGGAATACCTGGCGTATACCGGTTTCGTGGTCCTGGCAACCGTACTATATGGCTTCAATGTAAATATGGTGCACAGTAAACTGGAGGGGGTCAGTTCCGTGCAGATCGGGACCATCGCCTTTACGGGGCTTATACCTCCTTCGCTGATCGTATTATTTGCAACCGGGTATTTCAGGCAACCGCTGGGAGCACATGCCTTTGCGCTCAGCACCCTGGCCAGTTGCCTGCTGGGCGTGCTGGGAACGGCACTGGCTTCCGTCCTGTTTTATGTTCTTGTGAAAAAAGCGGGAGGATTATTCGCCTCGCTGGTCACTTATGGCATTCCCTTTATCGCCATACTCTGGGGAATCTATTATGGTGAAAAGATCGGAATCCTGCAGGTGGCGTCCCTCTGTATCATCCTGCTGGGTGTTTACCTGGCCAACCGGCCGGATAAAAAAACCGGCAACGAAGGGATGCCGGAATAAACGGTATTAAACCGACATGATCTCTTTTTCCTTTGCGCTCAGGTGTTTTTCCACTGCGGCCGTGTATTTATCGGTCACTTCCTGCACATCGGCTTCGGCGTCTTTGGCGGCGTCTTCGCTCAACCCGTTCTTCTGAAGTTTTTTTATGCCCTCTATGGCGTCCCGGCGGATATTGCGGATGGCCACTTTCGAGTGTTCGCCCTCGTTATGACATTTCTTGACCAGTTCCCTTCTTCTTTCTTCCGTCAGCGGCGGCATGAACATCCGGATCAGGTTACCGTCATTCTGGGGATTGACGCCTGTATTGGCGGCGATGATCGCTCTTTCGATGGGTTGCAGCATGTTTTTTTCCCAGGGCTGAATGCTGAGCGTACGGGCGTCCATCACGCTGATATTGGCCACCTGGTTGATCGGCATGGGCGATCCGTAATAATCCACCACGATCCCGTCAAGCATCTGCGGGTTTGCCTTGCCGGCCCGGATCTTTACCAGTTCGGCTTCCAGGTGCTGGATCGCTTTTTTCATGTGGTCTTCTGCCACGGCAATGATTGAGGCTACATCTTCTGCCATACGATTCGTATTAATTTATATCGCCGGCCCGGTCGGGGTTGGCGGAACGCAAAGCTAATAAAAGCGGGGAACCGGAAAAAATGCGGGGAAGTTAAATAGTCATCAGCAGGAATACCGAAACCGGAATAATATTAATTCTTTCCGGCCGTTTGCGCTTCCTTGGTAAGGGTAACGATCCGGGAAGGCGTTTTGAGCCGGGTACTCCCGTTCTCCTGTTTGGCCACTACCATGCGGCTGCGGCGGGATTTGCTGTAATACAAAAGCCCCAGTCCCGAAAAGGCCAGCACCAGCATGATCAGCAACAGGTAATTGGGCCCCAGTGAACGGCCCAGCCAGGCCAGCACAATAAAGCCGATATTGACGGCCACGCAGGTGATGGTAACAGCAGTATGTCCCAGGCCGCGGTCGAGCAGCAAATGATGCACGTGGTTACGGTCGGGTGTAAAAGGTGAGCGACCGTTAAAGATCCGGATGCTGAAAACCCGGAGGGTATCCAGCAGGGGAACGATGAGTATGGCAAAACCGATGGCCACGGCGGAAGGCACCTGCACCGCAACAAAGGGTTCGTTGGCCACATTAATAAATTTGATAACGAGTATGGCGTTCACCAGTCCGATCATCAATGATCCCGAATCGCCCATAAATATTTTGGCCGGGTGGTGATTGAAAATCATGAATGCCACCAGGCTGCCGGCAAGCGCGAAGGAGAACAGGGCATAGGCCTGGTAGTCGATCACAAAGAAATAAATGCCGAAAACAGACATGGTAAGTATGCCGAGGCTCGATGCCAGTCCGTCAACCCCGTCGATCAGGTTGAAGGAATTGATGACCACGATAATGGTGAGATAGGAAAGCGCCAGGCTGAAGGCCTCGGGTAATTCGTTAAACCCGAGAAGGCCATGCATGCTGTCGAGCCGGATACCACCCAGGTGTATCAGGATAGAGGCGGCAATGATCTGGCCGATGAATTTTTTGGTAGCAGAAAGGATCATCAGGTCGTCTTTCAGGCCCAGGAAGAAGATCACCAGGGCCGCCGCAAAAAAGTATTGGAATTCAGGGTTCAGGTAGCCCTGGATGGATAAAAGTGAAGCCAGCAGGAAGCCCCCGAAAATGCCCACCCCGCCCAGCGAAGCCACCAGCCGGGTATGCACTTTACGTTCATCGGGGATATCGTAAAGCTTTTTCTGCTCAGCCACCTGTAAAATAACCGGGACGGCCAGGAAAGTGATGATAAAAGCGACCGAGGCGGTCAACAAAACGTCAAGCATCTAAGCAGTTTTAATGCGGTACAAAAATAGGTTTAAAACCGTTAAGTTTTACATTAGGCGTACATTTTTAATGCGTTACGCATTAATTAATCGTAAACCAAGGATAGCTTGAATTTGTCGGCAAGTAGATTAATCCGGATGGATTTTGTATCGAAAAAGATTGCACTTTTGCTGCGCAACCACAATTTGAATCAACAAGATACAAAAAGTTTAATAAGATCCTATTTTTTATGGCGGAACTTACTTCCATCGCTTCCCAGATCAGAAGGGATATCGTTCGCATGGTACACGGAGCCAACAGCGGCCATCCCGGCGGTTCGTTGGGCTGCACAGACTACTTAACGGCCCTGTATTTCAGGATCATGAAACATGATCCGGTATTCCGGATGGATGCCCGTGATGAAGATGTATTTATTCTCTCCAACGGTCATATTTCCCCCGCATTTTATGCCACCCTCGCCCGTTCGGGGTATTTCGATATTAAAGAGCTCAGTACTTTCCGCAAACTCAATACGCGTTTGCAGGGCCACCCCGCGACCCATGAACACCTGCCCGGCGTACGGATCGCATCCGGATCGCTCGGACAGGGCATGAGTGTGGCGATCGGGGCGGCGCTGGCCAAGAAGCTGAACGGCGACAACCGGATCGTTTATTCCCTGCATGGCGATGGTGAACTTGATGAAGGCCAGGTCTGGGAAGCCATCATGTTTGCGGCGCATCATAAAGTAGATAACCTCATCTCCACGGTTGACTGGAACCACCAGCAGATCGACGGCACTACCGAGCAGGTGATGGACCATGGCGACCTGCGCCGGAAATTTGAAGCCTTCGGCTGGATCACGCTTGAAGCCAACGGTAATGATATGGACCAGATCGTGGACACCCTGGAATCGGCCCGCTCATTCAGCGGGCAGGGTAAACCCGTGGCCATCATGATGCACACGATCATGGGCAAGGGCGTAGACTTCATGGAAAACGACCACAACTGGCATGGCGTAGCGCCCAACGATGAACAGCTGGCCAGGGCGCTGGCGCAGTTACCGGAAACACTAGGAGACTATTAGAGAATTTTGAAATTTTGGATTTTGGAATGGGGAAATTTGTTTCAGGCGTAAAACTCATTACAGATCCGGAAAGTCCGAACCCCGGACAAAGTTTATCATTCTCAAATTGAATCACCGCTTCATTTACTTGCCAGTTTGATACGAAGCGCGATTCCAAAATTTCGAAATTCCAAAATCCAAAATTTCAACATTCTCTTCACTCGCTTCGCAGGGAGAACTCCTGCCCCGCCGCCTTTCTGGCCGGTATCCAGGAAGCGATCAGCGCAATAAAAAAGACGGTGGCGCCCACGAGCAGGAAGTCCATCCAGCGTAACGTAACGGGAAAATAATTGATCAGGAATGATCCGCCGGTAAGCGGTATGATATGATATTTGATCTGCAGCCAGGCCACCAGCAGGGCCAGCCCCATCCCGATCCCGCCACCCAGTAAGGCCAGCAGCATCCCTTCGCTCAGGAACACCCGCTGAATAAATGATCGCCCGGCGCCGAGCGCATGCAGCACGCTGATGTCTTTTCTTTTCTCCAGCACCAGCATGGTCAGCGCGCCGATCATGTTAAAGGCGGCCACCACGAGGATCAGGCAGAGCACCCCGTAGATCACCCATCGTTCCATGTTCATCACGGAATACAGACTGCGGTTCTGTTCGTATTTATCCTGCACGAGGTAACCCTTTCCGAAAACCTGTCGCAGTTTTCTTTTGATTTCGCCGGAATGATCCGGATCCGCCAGCGCAATCTCCACCGCGCTGTAATCATCTGCTCCCAGCTTCAGCGCTTTTTTTACAAACCCGATATTGGTAATGCCGTATTTATTGTCAAAGTCCTGCTGGATCATAAAGGCGGCCGAAGAGCGGATGGTATCGTTACTGATATCTTCCAGCAGGTTTACCTGTTCCGTATTGCTTTTGCGGGGCAGGTAGATCTTCATGGTAAAAATATTCCGGTCGGCCACAATACCCAGCGCGCCTTCCACACCGGCGCCAAGGATCAGTTTTGGTATTTCTTCCGTACCAAGATCATAGGTGCCATTGATGAGGTGCGCGGAGACCCCCGATGTGTACCGGTAATTTTCATCCACGCCTTTCAGGTACACCACCGACTGGTAATCGCCGTTCTGTACCAGCGCTTTTTCCTCTACCACCATCGCGTAATTCCGGATGCCGCTGATCGCTTTTAACTGTTGCAACTGCGCGGGATCAACGGACATAACTTTCCCTGTCGCGGGGCTGACTTTCAGGTCTGTATAAAAAGAGGAATAAAGAGATTTTACCAGTCCCTCGAAACCGTTGAAAACGCTCAGCACCAGGATCAGCGCCGCCGTTCCCACCACCATGGCCACGATACTGGTCCAGGCGATAATATTAATGGCATTGGTAGATTTCCTGGCCTTGAAATAGCGCCAGGCGAAAAGGAAGTTCAAGGATTTATGGTTTTATGTTGATGAAACGCCCGCCGCCATCTACCGGGTCATTCTTCCGCGGGAGATTCGGGTTTACGTTCTTCTTCAATCTTTTTGAACAGCTCCTCCATTTTAAATACATGTTCCAGCGTGTCATCCCGGAAAAATTTCAGCACCGGAACGCTGCGCAACTGGTGCCGCACATGCGCGGCCAGTTCTTTTTTGATTTCGTGGTGCCGGTCTTCTATTTTTTTCAGGGCGCCGGGCACATCCTGCACCTGGAAAAAGCTCAGGTAAAAACGCGCTTCCAGCAGGTCGGGTGTCACTTTCACCGAAGCAATGGAAACCATGCCCCCGTCAATCATGTTCAGCCCCAGCCTTTGAAAGATGAGGTTCATCTCCTCGTTCAGCAGCCCGGCGATCTGTTTTTGTCTTTTCCCTTCTTCCATAATCTTGTTGTTATCGGTCGGCGCCGCGCCGAAAGAGCGGGCCAACGCTGTAAAATTACTTACTTTGCCCTGTTTAATGACCATTCCTTCCAAATGAAGCAATACGCCAGGATCTTTCGATACCTCCGGGGATATAAAAGCAAGATAGTACTCTATTTCGCATCCACTTTATGCAGTATCGTATTTTCCATCATTTCGATCGGGATGCTGATGCCTTTTCTCAGCCTGATCTTTAACGATCCGCGGCCTGAATGCGCGGGTTGCGGGGCAACCGTCAAATCCAGCAGCAATACGATCATCCGTTTCGTGAACGATTACCTCAACCATTCGATCCTGACCAATGGGAAAGTGAAAACACTGGGTATCATCTGCCTCCTGATGATCTTTTTCATCCTCTTCAAAAACCTGTTTCTCTATCTGTCCTATTATGTGCTCAACCCGCTGAAGAACAGGATCGTCAACCGGCTCCGCGAGGATGTATACGATAAAATGCTTCGTTTGCCGATCGGGTTCTTTAATGAAAAAAGAAAGGGCGACCTGATGAGCCGGATGACCACCGATATCGGTGAAGTGGAAGGCTCACTGGTAGGCACACTCGAAGGGTGGATACGCGACCCGCTTACCATCCTCGTTACCCTGGCCGCGCTTTTCGCGATCAGTCCGCGGATGACCCTTTTTATTATCGTGCTGCTTCCGGTACTCGGACTGGTGATCGGACGCATCACGCGTTCCCTGAAAAAACATTCGCAGGAAGTGGCGAACAAATACGGCGAAACCCTTTCCACCCTTGATGAAACCCTGGGCGGGTTGCGGGTGATCAAGGCATTCAATATCGAAAACCTGCTGAAGGGACGTTTTAAGAAAAATAATACCGACCTGCTCCATGCCAAGAACCGGATCGCCTACCGGCGCGACCTCGCCTCACCGCTTTCCGAAGTGATGGGCGTAACGCTTTTTGCCGGCATCCTGTATTACGGCGGGCGGCTGGTGCTGAACAAGGAAATCCCGCTCGAGGCTTCGGCCTTTATCGGTTATCTCGGTATTTTCTACAATATCATCAACCCGGCCAAATCACTGTCCACTTCATTCAGCAACATGCGCAAGGGCTCGGCCGCCATCGCGCGGATCGAAGAAGTGCTGCAGACACCGGTTACCGTGGATGATAACCCCAACGGAAAAAAACTCGGTGAATTCCGCGACCGGATCGAGTTTCGAAATGTGCGCTTCGCGTATGAGGATGCCGTTATACTCGACGGGATCGACCTGGTAGTGGAGAAAGGGAAAACGATCGCCCTGGTCGGTTCCAGCGGGGCGGGCAAATCCACCCTGGCCGACCTGGTGCCCCGTTTTCATGATGTGACGGGCGGGGAACTGCTGATCGACGGGATCAATATCAAAGACTATTCGCTGCATTCGGTGCGCGGCCTGATGAGCATCGTTACCCAGGAACCGATCCTGTTCAACGACACCATCGCCAATAATATCCGTCTCGGTAAAGCGGATGCCACGGAAGCCGAGATTATCGAAGCCGCCAAAGTGGCCAATGCGCACCAGTTCATCCTGCAAAAGGAAAACGGTTACGAAACCAATATCGGCGACCGCGGCTCCCGGCTCAGCGGCGGGGAAAGACAACGGCTGACCATCGCAAGGGCCGTTCTGAAAAATCCGCCGATCCTGATCCTCGATGAAGCCACCTCCTCGCTGGATACAGAAAGCGAAAGGCTGGTACAGGATGCCATCAACAATATGATGCAGCACCGCACCAGTATCGTCATCGCGCACCGCCTCTCCACCATCCGGCATGCCGATGAAATCATCGTACTCCAGGGAGGAAAGATCGTGGAAAGAGGCACACACGACCAGTTACTGGCGCAGAACGGCTTTTACAAGCGGTTGGTGGATATGCAGGAAGTAAGATAAAAGTCAGACAGATAAAAGATAAAAGTTTAGCGTGTTTTGACTGGTTGCTTTACTGGTTACCAGCTCATGATATCGCAGGACAATCCGCACAAGCAGGTGTACTATTGAATAGTTCATTAATTGGCCGTTCCTGCCATTAATTAAAAAATAATAAACCAAAATTCCGGGAAATAAAAGGGATAGTGAATAATGAATCAGGTAAACGACTGCCTGAATAACACGCCAAACTTTTATCTTTTAACTTAAAAGTTTTTATCTGCAACTATCCTCTCAGCACTTCCCGGCTGATCACCAGTTTCTGAATCTCGCTGGTGCCCTCGCCGATCGTACATAGTTTGGCGTCGCGGTAATGTTTTTCCACGGGGAAATCCTTGGTATAGCCATAACCGCCGAATACCTGCACGGCGTCGTTGGCCACTTTCACCGCCACTTCACTGGCGTAATATTTGGCCATGGCGGCTTCCTTGGTCATGGGTTGTTTGCGTTCCTTGAGATCGCAGGCCTGCAGGGTGAGTAATTCAGCCGCGGCGATCTCGGTAGCCATATCGGCGAGTTTGAAGGATATACCCTGGAAATTGGAGATGGGCTGATCAAACTGGTAGCGTTCCTGCGAGTATTTCAGTGCGGCTTCATACGCGCCTTTGGCGATGCCGAGCGATAAGGAAGCGATCGAGATCCTTCCGCCGTCCAGCACTTTCATGGCCTGCTTGAATCCTTCGCCCACTTCACCCAGCCGGTTGGCGTCGGGAATGCGGCAGTTGTCGAAGATCATTTCGGCCGTCTCGCTGGCGCGCATGCCCAGTTTGTTTTCTTTTTTCCCCGCGCTGAATCCCCGGGTGCCTTTTTCCACCACGAAAGCGGTGGAATTGTTTTTTGCACGGGGTTCGCCGGTGCGGCAGATCACCACCGCCACATCGCCGCTCCTGCCATGCGTGATCCAGTTCTTGGTGCCGTTGATCACCCAGTCGTTCCCCTCTTTCACGGCTGTACATTTCATATTGCCCGCGTCGCTGCCGGTATTGGCTTCGGTTAAGCCCCAGGCGCCGATCCATTCAGCGGTGGCCAGTTTGGGCAGCCATTTTCTTTTTTGTGCTTCATTGCCAAAGGTCATGATATGTCCCGTGCAGAGTGAATTGTGCGCGGCCAGGCTCAGCCCGATTGAACCGCAGACCTTGGCGATCTCTTCGATCACGGTCTTGTATTCATAATAACTCAATCCCGCGCCCCCGTATTCATGCGGCACCAGCACACCCATCAGCCCCAGTTTTCCCATCTCTTTGAAAATATGGATGGGGAATTCCTGGCTTTCGTCCCATTCCATTACATGCGGTTTGATATGCTGCTGTGCGAAATCCCTGGCGGTCTGGGCTACCTGTTGCGTGAGCTCGGCGGTTTGAAAATTCATAAATAATAAATAGTTGGGCGTTGTCGTAATAACTGTGCCACTCCTTTCGGGGGTGGCACAGCTTTGGGCCTCGGGGTGATGCGCAAGCAATCATTACCGCAATCCTGCCTGCCCGGAGGCAGGCGATAGAGGCGATGCAAGTTAATGGATTCCGGAGAAAACTAACAAGTGTTAGTACTGAAATTTTACAGGCGGTCACGCTCAGGGGAATTCCAGTTTCAGTCCGTCCCAGGCCAGGTGCCTGCCATCGGGGAGTTCGCTTTCGATTTCCTCATGCAGGCCCAACTGGTGGGAGATATGTGTGAAATAGGCGCGCTTTGCCTGTAATTCGTCGGCCATATCGATGGCTTCGTCAAGCGTAAAATGGGAAATATGTTTCTGTTTGCGCAGGGCGTTCAGCACCAGCACCTCGCTCCCCCTGATCTTGTCTTTTTCGGCGTCTTCAATCCGGTTGGCATCGGTGATATAAGTGAAGCGGCCGAAACGGAAGCCCAGCACCGGCATTTTCATATGCCAGACCAGTACGGGCACCACGGGGATATCGCCTACCAGGAAAGGTTCCTGTGAAATCGTGTTCATGTTCAGCTCCGGGATCCCGGGATATTTGGTATCGGTAAAGGCATAATAAAAATCCCGGCGCACCGCTTCTTCGGTCAGCGAATCGGCGTAAATATCAATCGGCTTTTTGGTGAAAAAATTAAAGGCGCGTATATCATCCAGCCCGGCGAGATGGTCCTTATGCGGGTGCGTGAAGATCACGGCGTCGAGCTGCTTTATCTTTTCGCGCAGCATCTGGTAACGGAAATCGGGTCCCGTATCCACCACGAGGGTGGTTGCCGGCGATTGCACGAGAATGCTGGAACGAAGGCGTTTGTCTTTTTTATCGGTGGAATGGCAGACCCGGCATTCGCAGCCGATCATGGGAACTCCGGAACTGGTGCCGGTACCGAGAAAGGTGATGGTAAGGGGCGGGATCTTCACGCGGTAAAGTTAGGCCGGGGGGAGTAAATAAGTAAATAAGTATATAAAGTATATAGAGTATATAGAGTTTATAGTGTAGTTAAGCAGGCTAGCTGGAAGAGATTAAAATCCATGGACCAACACAACCGTATATACTTTATAAACTTTATATACTATAGATACTTAATTTACCAAACTACTTCTCAGCCATTCTCGCCATAATCTCCCCATACAGTTTACGGGATTCTCCGGTGAGTTTGTTTACATCGATCTCCAGCTGCGGGATCAGGTCGATGAGGGTGTTGATCCGGCCCTCGGTCTGCAGGAATTTATTCAGGACCACCACTTTTTTCTGCTCCAGGATACAGTAGCCGCTCTGGAATGTGCCTCTTTCATAACGCAGCACATAGCCGGCCTCTTTCGGGATCTCTTCCAGTTTATCGAGCGTGGTTTGTGTATACTTCATGGGAAGGGAATGCTAAATTTTAAATGCTAAATGTTAAATGCTAAATTATGAATGCTAAATTACAAATAACGAATTCGTTCTTTCGCAAATCGCAGCACAAAAATAACGCTTTGAAAAAATCAGGCATAATGAAAAAGGGAATGTTGTCCACAATTATATTCCCGTTTTCCCGTCATTTAACATTCAGCTTTCAACATGTAGCATTAATGATGTAGCTGCTTACTTGCTTTGCATTTTAATTACCGGTACGATCATTTCTTCCAGGCTCACGCCCCCGTGCTGGAAAGTGTTGCGGTAATAATTCACATAATAATTGTAGTTGTTGGGGTAACAGAGGAACCCGTCCTCCTTGGCGAAAATATAGGTTGAATTGACACTCGGCACCGGCAGCCCCGCCACCCGCGGGTCGCGGAAGGCCAGCACTTCCCTTGGTTCGTAATTCAGGTTGCGCCCGTGTTTGTACCGCAGGTTGGTGGTGGTCTGTTTGTCACCCACCACTTTATAGGGCGTCTTTACGCGGATGCTTCCATGATCGGTGGCCAGCACCAGCCGGATATTTTTATCGGCCACTTTTTTCAGCGCCTGGTGCAGCGGCGAATGTTCGAACCAGGATGCCGTGATGCTGCGGTAACTGATCTCATCCCCCGCCAGTTCCTTCAGCACTTCCATTTCGGTGCGGGCGTGGCTCAGCATATCCACGAAATTATACACGATCACGTTCAGGTCGTTGTTCAGCAGGTTATGGATATTGTTTACCAGGTCGAGCCCCGCCTGGTTATTGACCACCTTGGTATATGATACTTTCAGATCGCCCTTGCCCAGTCGTTTCATCTGTTCGCGGAAAAAATCTCCCTCGTTCAGGTTCTTCCCGCCCTCTTCATCATCATTTTTCCATTGCACCGGGTATTGCTTTTCTATATCAATCGGAAGTAACCCCGAGAAAATGGCATTACGGGCATAATGGGTGGCAGTCGGCAGGATACTGTAAAATGTATCTTCTTCAAGAATGCGGAAGCTCTCCCCGAAAATGGGCTGGATGGCCTTCCACTGGTCAAAACGCAGGTTGTCGATCAGCACAAAGAACAAGGGCACGCCCTTTTCAAGATGCGGCAGTACTTTGAATTTAAAAAGCGTGTGGCTCATCACCGGTCCTTCGGTGCCTTTAGGTGAAACCCAGTTGGTATAATTCCGGGAAACGAATTTGAAGAATTCGGTATTGGCTTCGTTCTTCTGGCTCTGCAGCACTTCCTGCATTTCGGGACTGTCGCTTTTCTGCATTTCCAGCTCCCAGTACACGAGTTTTTTATAGATATCCATCCACTCGTTGTAATCGGGATTGCTGTTCAGCGCCATGAAGAGATTACGGAACTGCTGCTGGTAGGCGGTGGTGGTCTTCTCGGCCACCAGGCGTTTGTTATCGATGATTTTTTTAAGGCTGAGCCAGACCTGGTTGGGGTTCACCGGTTTGATCAGGTAATCGCTGATCTGCGACCCGATGGCATCATCCATCAGGTTCTCCGTCTCGTTCTTGGTGATCAGCACCACGGGCAGCGACTGGTTGATCTCCTTGATCTTGGCCAGTGTTTCGAGTCCCGTAATCCCCGGCATACTCTCGTCGATCAGCACCACATCCACCGGGTTGTCCTTTACATAATCGATACCGTCGAACCCATTGGTAAAGGTCTGCACTTCGTATCCCTTATTTTCCAGGAAGAGTTTCTGCGACTGCAGGCTTTCAATTTCGTCGTCGATCCAGATGATTTTTGCTACGGCCATAACGTGTTGCTGCTTGTTGATTACCTGTCGGGGTAAGTGATCTGAAATGGAGGTGACTGCCGCTTTCGGAACTTATTGCAGGAAACCGGCAGCCCTTTCCAAAAGTAGCTTATTCACGCTAGCAATTGTACTTTTGCCGTCTTGTCTTTAACAAAACGACAACAATGACGCCTTCCCGCAAGATCATCAACGACCCTGTATATGGTTTTATTACCATCGACCATCCCCTGATCCTGCAACTCATTTCTCACCCCGTGTACCAGCGCATGCGCAATATCCACCAGATGGCCTTCGCCCACCTGGTGTATCCCGGGGCGGTGCATTCGCGGCTGCACCATTCGCTGGGCGCCTACCACCTGATGAGTACGGCCCTGAATGAATTAAAAGGAAAGGGCATCGAGATTACACCCGCCGAAGAACTGGGGGCGAAGATCGCCATCCTGCTGCACGATATCGGTCACGGACCCTTTTCACATGCGCTCGAACAGGAACTGATCAAAGACGTACACCACGAAGTCCTTTCCATCCTGCTCATGCGCCAGCTGAACGAAGCCTTCGGGGGACGTTTGCAGACGGCCCTTGATATTTTCACCAATGACCACCCCAAACGTTTCCTGCACCAGCTGGTGTCGGGGCAACTGGACGTTGACCGGATGGATTACCTGAACCGCGACAGTTTTTTTACGGGCGTGGCCGAAGGCGTGATCGGGTACGACCGGATCATCAAGATGCTGGCCGTAAAGGAAGGCCAGCTGATGGTGGAGGAAAAAGCCATTTACTCGATCGAAAAATTTCTCGTCTCGCGCCGCCTGATGTACTGGCAGGTGTACCTGCACAAGACCGTGCTCAGCGCGGAAATGATGCTGGTAAAGATCATCCGCCGCGCCAAAGAATTGCTGCAAATGGGACGGGAAGTGGTTGCGGCCACGGCGGAACTGAATTTTTTCCTCCGCGATTTCGGACCCGGCACGCCCATCGAAAGGCACCTCGACCTGTTTTGCCGCCTGGATGACCACGACGTGATGGCATCGATCAAGATATGGAGCCGTCACCCCGATAAAATATTGTCCCTGCTTTGCCGTTCTTTGGTGGAAAGAAACCTGCTCAAGGTTAAATTCCAGGCCCTGCCATTTGACCAGGACCTGGTCGAGGCAAAAAGAAAAGCAGCAGTGGCGGCGCTCGGCATCGCGGAAAATGAAGCGGCGTATTTCGTATTCACGGGTGAAGCCAGCAATACCACCTACGATCCCGTTGACGAACGCATCCAGATACTTTTCAAGGACGGAACCGTGCGTGATATTTCGCAGGTGGACAATGCCCTGATCCAGCACAACCTGAGCGGGGCTGTGAGAAAACATTATATTTGTTACTGGAGGGAAGGATAGCTCAACAAGCTGGGCTGCGGACCGCACCGGCTTTACGATCTGTTTGACTTCATTATACTTTTCATGCAATTTCCCGCTTCGCAAATAGCATTGCTCTGCAACGGTACCGTGGAAGGAAATCCCGATACGCCTGTTCACTCATTTGGCAAGATTGAAGAAGCCACGGAAGGGCAACTCGCTTTTTTCGCCAATCCCAAATACGAAGAATACCTGTACAGCACCGGCGCCTCGGTGATCATTGTGAATGCTTCCTATCTACTCCGGCAACCCGTAAAAGCGACCCTGATCCGCGTACCCGACGCTTACAGCGCTTTTGCCACCCTGCTGGCCAAATACCAGGAGATCATGCAGCAGCAGTTAACGGGGATACAGCAACCGAATTATATCGCGAAAACGGCCCGTTACGGCGAGCAGGTCTTTATCGGGGCCTTTGCCTGGCTGGGTGAAAATGTAAGGATCGGTAACAACACTAAAATTTACCCGCAGGCCTATATCGGCGATCAGGTGGTGATCGGTAATAACAGCATCATCTACCCCGGTGTAAAAATTTATCAGGGTTGTGTGATCGGCAACCACGTGACCATCCATGCCGGAACGGTGATCGGAAGCGATGGATTCGGTTTCGCGCCGCAGTCGGACGGCAGTTTAAAAAAAGTGCCGCAGATCGGTAATGTTATCGTGGAAGACCATGTCGAGATCGGCGCCAATACATCGATCGACCGCGCCACCATGGGATCAACCATCATCCGCAGCGGCGCCAAACTGGATAACCTGATCCAGATCGCGCATAACGTGGAAGTGGGACACAGCACCGTTATCGCCGCGCAGGCCGGCATCAGCGGCAGTACCAAGATCGGCAACGGCGTCATGATCGGCGGACAGGCCGGGCTGGCGGGACACCTGCACGTGGCCGACGGTTCAAAGATCAACGCGCAGTCGGGACTGGGTAAAAATCTGAAAACACCCGGCACCGCCGTTACCGGCTCCCCTGCCTATGACTACAGCCAGGCTATCCGGGCCCAGGCCATCGCCCGCACCCTTCCTGAAATGGAAAAACGCATCCGGGAACTCGAAGCCCTGGTCAAACAACTGCAGTCCGAAAAAGTCTAACCGATATTACGGCGCAATTCGCAAACGCCCCTCAAATTTCATTTCAACCATAAAAATTTCCTGTACGCTGTATGTCAATACGGGACAATCGTTTCTTGACGATAGCTCCTCCGTTGTTCCCGTCTCCCCATGCCGCGGGAAAGTTTCTTCTTATATTTGTCGCTATGAATCCTATCACCGAAAAGAAGCATTATATTGGGGATACTATGTCCCCGCAATTCAACCCCGATAAACAGCATACCCTGCAATCGGCCGTCAGTATTTCCGGGACAGGATTGCACACGGGCGTCATGGCCGATCTTACGCTTAAACCCGCGGCTCCCGGTTTTGGTTTCCAGTTTCAGCGCATCGACCTGCCCAGCCAGCCGGTGATCAAGGCCGACTGCGATCTGGTTACCGATGTCAGCCGCGGCACCACCCTGGAAGCGCATGGCGCCAAAGTAAGCACGGTGGAGCATGTACTGGCCGCCCTCGTGGGGATGGGTATCGACAATTGCCTGATCGAAATAAACGGACCCGAAATTCCGATCATGGACGGCAGCTCCGAGCCTTTTGTCGAACTGATCGAAGAGGCGGGCGTGGTGGAACAGGATGCGGCCAAAGTCTGGTACAGCATCGATGAAAATATTTATTACTACGATGAAGAAAAAAGGGTGGAAATGGTTGCCATGCCCTCGATGGAATACCAGGTCACCACGCTGATCGATTTTAATTCCCCCGTGCTGGGCACCCAGCATGCCGGGCTCAAGCAACTCCGCGAATTCAAAGATGAGATCGCGCCCTGCCGCACGTTTTGTTTTTTGCATGAGCTTGAAACCCTGCTCGACAATAACCTGATCAAGGGCGGCGATGTGAACAACGCCATCGTGATCGTGGATAAACCCGTGGACGCAAAAGAAATGGACCGGCTGAAAAAGATCTTTAAAAAGGATAAGATCGAAGTGAAGAGCGAGGGATATCTCAACAACCTCGAACTCCGTTTCCCCAATGAACCGGCCCGGCATAAATTACTCGATGTGATCGGCGACCTGGCCCTGGTGGGTTATCCCATCCGGTCACGTATCATCGCCAACCGCCCGGGACACAGCACCAATGTTGCCTTTGCCAAAAAAATCAAACAATACATCAAAAAGAACAAACACACCCGGGGCATCCCGGTATACAATCCCAACCAGCCCCCGATCTACGACCAGCAGTTCATCGAAAAAACTCTGCCGCACCGTTTTCCCTTCGCCCTCGTGGACAAGATCATCGAACTGAGCGATACCCATATCGTGGGAATCAAAAACGTCACTTTCAACGAATGGTTTTTCCAGGGTCATTTTCCCGGCAATCCTGTTATGCCGGGGGTGCTGCAGGTAGAGGCCCTGGCACAATGCGGCGGAATCCTTGCGATCAACCTGAGCGGGGCCGGCAGTTATGATACTTATTTCCTGAAGATCGATAACTGCAAGTTCAAGCAAATGGTGCGCCCCGGAGATACGCTGATCCTGAAAATGGAACTGTCCACCCCGCCCCGCAGGGGAATCTGCGAAATGAAGGGCACCGCCTATGTGGGCAATAAGGTCTGCGCAGAAGCCGACCTGGTAGCCCAGATCGTGAAAAAGTGACCCTTTTGAGCTGTATTTTTTATCCTCCGAAAGACCCGTAAACCGGGGCTTACCGCGACTGATTTTACCCTAAAAAATAGTCCAAAAAACAGGGCCCGAAAACCGGCCGGGCGGGGTTATTTCCGTAACTTTGTGAGCTTTGTTTTTTCTTCATTTCAAGAGCGGATTTTAATCAAATTATGAGTACAGAAACCAAGGAAAAAGCACCCCTCCCCGCAAACAGTTACGGCGCGGAAAGTATTCAGGTTTTGGAAGGTTTGGAAGCGGTCCGGAAACGGCCGGCGATGTATATCGGCGATATTTCCGTAAAGGGATTGCACCACCTGGTTTACGAAGTGGTGGATAATTCCATCGACGAAGCCCTGGCCGGTTATTGCAAGAATATCACCGTTACCATCCATGAGGATAATTCCGTGTCGGTGGAAGATGACGGACGCGGTATTCCCACAGGCATGCACAGCAAGGAAAAAAGATCGGCGCTGGAAGTGGTGATGACCGTGCTGCACGCGGGCGGTAAATTCGACAAAGGTTCTTACAAGGTCTCCGGCGGCTTGCACGGCGTGGGGGTAAGTTGCGTAAACGCGCTCAGCGCCAAACTGCATGTGCAGGTAAACCGCGAAGGCAAGTCATTCGAACAGGAATACCATACCGGTATTCCCCAGTACCCCGTTCGCGAAACGGGTAAAAGCGATAAAACGGGGACCCGGGTTCATTTCTGGCCCGATGGCAGCATCTTTCTCAGTACCGTCTACAACCGCGATATCCTCGAAAGCCGGCTCCGCGAACTGGCCTACCTGAACCGCAAGATCCGGATTTCGCTTACTGATCTCCGTGAGCTGGACGACGCCGGCCAGCCCTATGTCAAGGAATTCTACAGCGAAGGCGGGATCGTGGAATTCGTGGAAATGCTCGACAAACATGCCGGCCGCAACGCCCTGATCCCGAAAGTGCTTTTCGTGGAAGGAGTGGATGCGGGAACCAACGTCGCGGTTGACGTAGCCCTGAACTATAACGACAGCTTTAACGAACATATTTACTCCTACGTCAATAACATCAATACCATCGAAGGAGGCACCCACGTGGCGGGTTTCCGCCGGGCGCTGACCCGCGTGTTCAAGAATTACGGCGACAAGAACGGGCTTTTTGAAAAAGCCAAGGTAGAGATCGAAGGCGATGATTTCCGCGAAGGATTAAGCGCCATCATTTCCGTAAAAGTGCCCGAGCCGCAGTTTGAAGGGCAAACCAAGACCAAACTCGGCAACAGCGAAGTGATGGGTGTCGTGGACACCACGGTATCCAAAGTGCTTGACGCCTACCTCGAGGAAAATCCCCGCGACGCCAAAAATATCATCAATAAAGTAATCCTCGCCGCGCAGGCAAGGGCCGCCGCGCGCAAGGCAAGGGAACTGGTGCAGCGCAAATCCGTGATGAGCGGTGGCGGTTTACCCGGCAAACTCGCCGACTGTTCCGATAATGATCCCGAACACTGCGAACTGTTCCTCGTCGAGGGAGATTCCGCCGGCGGTACCGCCAAACAGGGCCGGGACCGTAGTTTCCAGGCCATCCTTCCCCTGCGGGGAAAGATATTGAACGTGGAAAAAGCGATGGAGCATAAGATCTACGACAATGAAGAGATCCGGAATATGTTTACCGCGCTGGGCGTGAAGATCGGCACACCCGAAGATCCCAAGGCGCTTGACCTGAGCAAACTCCGTTACCACAAACTCATCATCATGACCGATGCCGATGTGGACGGATCGCATATCGCAACCCTCATCCTGACTTTTGTATACCGGTATATGACCGAACTGGTGGAACAGGGCTATGTCTACATCGCCCAACCCCCGCTCTACCTCGTTAAAAAAGGAAAGGAACAGGCTTATGCCTGGAACGAAGATCAGCGCAAGGCCCTGATCGAAAGACTGGGTGGCGGGAAGGAAGATTCCGTCAATATCCAGCGATACAAAGGTCTTGGTGAGATGAATGCCAACCAGCTTTGGGATACTACCATGAACCCCGACACAAGGACCCTGAAACTGGTGACCATCGAAAGCGCGGCGGAAGCCGATCGTGTTTTCAGTATGCTCATGGGTGATGAAGTGGCCCCGAGAAGGGAATTCATCGAGAGCCACGCGAAGTATGCCAAACTCGATATCTGATTTTTAACTTGCTGACTGTTAGAATATTAGTCCCGTATTTTCGGGACTTTTTTATTCCCCCCCTCAAATTTGTTGCCCCGAAACGAGGAGGATGGCGTAATTTCAGGCATTACTAACGCAAAAACCATTAAACATGTCTGATGTAAAAATCACCGCCTACAATGTAAAAACAAAACAAAAAGGAGTGGAGATGCTGGATGCCGTGATCACGAAAACTGCCAAAGGCGCCTATATGGCCCAGGGGCACGACGGCCAGGGTAATAAGCTCACCACCCTGATGAATGAAGAAAAAGCAATGGCCGCCATCAAGGCAGGCGTGGCCAAACAAGGCTGGTAATAAGTAGCAAATTCACTGAAATAATAAATCCGCCCGGTAATTATACCGGGCGGGTTTGTTGGGGCCACATATGAACGCATATGACTACTGATGAATTGGCCACGAAAGACACAAATAACACGAAAGGTAGCAGCATAATCAGAGATAGCCACAGACGAACACAGACAAAAGCGTAAATGAGAAGATTTGCGGCATTCAGATAATTCGTAGCCCAGGCCTTTTACCAATGATCCCGATGATTTTACTTTAATTCCGGGCTCCTGAAATGAGTAGCCCTTTATATACTTATTTACTTATTTACTTATAAACAAAAACCCAAACTACTGTTTCACCAGCCTGAACATCTCCCTTCTCTCCCCTGCCGCGGTTTCGGCCAGGTATAAACCTTTGGCAAACCGGGCATCGCGGAGGTCGATATTAATTTTCTGTACAAACCCTGTCGCCGCTTGTTTGTATTCGGCAACAGTTCTCCCCGAAGCGTCATGGATCTTCACGGTAACGGTTTCTCCCGCATCCGCCTGGAATACATAATTGAACATGCCGGCCGAAGGATTGGGATAGACCTGGCCGGGTGAATCCCGGGAGAACACGACCGGGCGAATGGGTGAATACGTGATCCGGCCGTCATTATCGACGGCTTTCAGCCGGTAATAACGTACTCCTGACTTATTGATTTCGCGGTCCGTAAAACTATACCGTTGTTCACCGCCTGCATTTCCGAGGCCGGGCAACTGCCCGATGGTCCCGAAGCGGTTGAACTGGTAATCCGTATTGCCCCGCGCCAGTTCCACTTCAAAATGATGCACGTTGTATTCATCCGCGGTCACCCATTCGGCGAGCACGTTATTGTCGCTTTGCTTTTTCGCGGTAAAACTGAGCAACCGCAGCGGCAAGGGCGTATTCCCGTTGATACCGCCGCCGTTCAGCCAGAACTCCGAAAAATTCTTCACTTTGAATTCAGCGTAGTATCCGCTGTCAAAAGGAACGATCCTTGTCTTAGAAGAATTGATAAAAATATAATTGCCCGGTGTATTATCGGCCAGCGTGCCGTTTTCCTTGCTGTCATCGGCGTCGCTGTATTTGGAAACGCCCAACTGATAGGCCATGGCGGGTTTGGTACAATACGCGCAACCCGTGGCATTGATCAGCGCTTCGGTTTCATTATCCTTAAAATAAAAACGAACCGTCGCCGAATCCGGGAGGTTGACGGTGGTGGGTTTGATCGTGATATTGCGGTTATGATAATACTGGTCGCTGTTCACCCGCACGGCGCCTGTCCAGATATAGGATTGCACATCCGTGCTTCCCAGGTCTGTTCCGTTGGGATTGACGGAGGCGATCAGTTTATTGGTGCCCCCTTCTATAAAGTGTATCCAGCCCGATCCGTTTACGACCGGTTGGTTCACGACGGGGCTTGTTCCCGTAACGGAATAAATGCCGTTGGGATTACTGTAAATATGAAAATCGTCTATGCCCGCCCCATCCCGGTTTACCGACATATCTGAAACCACCACGAAGCGGAAACGGAGACTGGTAAGCTGGTTCACCGGGATAGGAATCACCGACAGGGGAATCGTGGCCACATGCCAGCGCGTATAATTTTTCACGCTCCAGAGATTATTCCCGGTATAAGCCTTGTTATACCAGTTGGTACCCTGGCCATTTGCCCCGAGCCGCGCCCATGTCTTTCCGTCATTTGAATATTCCATGTAAACGCCATCGCATAAAAATCCCCCGCAGTCTTCCATATCCAGCGCCAGGCTGAAACTAAGCGCGGGACTGGTCATGGTTGAAATATCAAAACAGGGTGAATAGAGGTAAGAGCTTTCCATATCGTTATAGTCTCCCGCGATCCTCGTCTTCCAGGCCTTGCTGCCGCTGGCCGCCCTTGTGATTTTATAGGATGCCGGTGTGCCGTATTCCCAGGTATTATTCCTGCCCCCGCTGTACCAGTATCCGTTGCCCGATTCAAAATCCTGGAGATATGGACTTGAATTGGTAACCGTGATCACCGGCGTATTCGTTACGCTGGTGCTGAGGGTGTCGTTATCGGCATAGGTATCGGTTGGATAAAGCACCTGTGTTTCCACGAGATAATTTCCCGGCGCAGAAAGATTGGCCGTACCGGTAAATGTATACACCACGGTTGCATTGGCGCCGATACCGGGAATGTTTTCCGTAGTCCAAGCGCCGCCGTTTATCCTGAAACGCACCGGAACGCCCGGTACGGCGGGAATGGCCGTGTTACTGCTGTTGCGCACGGAAATACGGATGGGCGTAACGGCTGATAATCCGCAACTGTTCACGACCGGCGTGTCGATACTGACCATTTGAATATCATCCGTCACTTTATAAATCCTGACATCATCAAAACTGTACCCGGCGCCGCCATCGTTATCCACTGCCTGAATCTGTCCCCATTGTCCCCAGCGTACCTGGAAACTACTGGAGAAATTCTGCGTGCCGGCGCTGAGCAGGTCGGACAATTCTATGCTAGAAGATTTTTTAAAGCTGCCGTCCACGCCGTTCTGGTTGGCGTAAAGGTCATATGCCTGTAACCAGGATTTCGTGTCATCACCGCGTATCCACACATTATTGGCGGCATGACTGAGCTGTCCATGGTTTTTATACCGGAAATCGAGCCGGATATCATCCGTGGCCGCGTTAAATGTAGCGAGGTTATAGGTGCCCGTTAGTGAATCCGTTGTTCCTCCCCCGTTATAAACCGTCGCGTCCAGCGTGATCGCCCTGTTGCCGGAATAAGCGATACCCGTATTGATAAATGTACGGATCCGCCCCAGGTCGCTGCTGTTGACGAAATCATAGCGGTCAAGTCCCGTTAATCCTGTTTGCCTGGTATTCCAGGATTGTTCGGGCGCCGCATCAAAATCGTCCTTAAAAAGATTCGCGGGGTAGGTGATGCTGGTGATCGGGGGATTGTCTAATTGTTTAAATGTTTTTGTCAGCGTATCGTTTTGGGGCACGGGATCACCGGCCTGTACGACAAATGTTTTCAGTTCATAAGTACCCGTCGCCGAGAGATTGATGCTGCCGGCAAAACTGTGCAATAGAGTTCCCCCGCCGGGAATGGCCGGGGCCACCAGGGTTTCCGTTACCGGCGGCGCGTTGTTCAAAATATATCCAACCGTGATATTACCGGGGGTGGGATTATCATCGAGGTTCCTGATCAGTACTGATACCGTTTCGGTGCTTGTCAGGGCGGTTGAGGTCAGCTGTCTCCCCGAACGAAGCGGCGCGTAAATGCTGTCCAGTTTGATATCATTATCCGATACCGATCCCGCGCAGGTGCCGGTATTGGGGCGACGCGATACGGCGATGGCCCTTCGCCCGGGGCTTCCTCCCGGTGCAATAAAGGGTCTGACGCTCACCCAGTAGGTGCTGTCGCGCGAGAGACCGCCGATCGTGTAGGTCAGCGTGGCGGCGGATACCGTGGCAACGGATACCATTTCCCCTCCGCGCAGCATCATCACTTCATATCCTGTGGCATTGGGAATTGCGGCCCAGTCGATGGATATATATCCTTCGCATTGTACGGGCGAAAGCGTGGCCACCAGGGTATCATGTATCACAAAGGGAAGGGTGGTATGCGTCAGCGCCGTGCCGTTGCGCGTGATGCGCATCAGCGCCTGGTCGGTGCTAACATTATTGGGTACGATAAACCATTCGTTGGGATCGGGCGCGGCATAATAATAATGTCTTTTATCCGCGGCGATATTGTTTTTCAATGTTGTCCAGCTGGATCCGTTGTTGGATGAAAACTCAAGCGTGAAAGTATTGGCGGGGTCGCCGTAGGAATCCCACTGCACGACCATATATTCTCCATGCAGGTAGGCTTCCCCGCCGATGGGCGCCACGAGTTTGGTTTCTACGGGAACAAAATCATACACGAGGAAATATTCCTGCGAGGGGTTTTGCGTGATATTCGTGGCCAGCACTTTCAGATCATAATTTCCGGCGGGCGGGTTATTGATCACCACCTGTTCGATATTATTGATATGATCGGCCCCGTTATGCGCCGTATTCTTGATCTGCGAAGTCGCGGTATCATTTATAAGCGGAAGTACCAGGGATGCATCGGGTTTTATTACCTGCAGGTCGAGGTCGTTAACAAGGGTCGCGCCGGATACCGCGGAAGCCGGCGGATCATTCCAGTAGAGCATCACTTTCAACTGGGCCAGCCCGGCGGGCACATTCACGGTTACCGTATTCGGCGGATCCAGCGGGGCCAGGCTGTTGCTGGTATAATGATTATTTTCCAGCATATCCATCGCGCGCCAGTAATTAACAACACCGAACCCGTGTGAAAAATCGGGGCCGGGCGTTCCCCAGTCATCACCGCTGTTGCAGACCAGCGCTTTCATCAACCCGTTCTTCGGGTTTAAACCCGGGGGGTGCAGCGCGCGGTATTTTTCATAGAGCAGCGCCAGTCCGCCGGCAATGGCGGGTGAAGCCATACTGGTGCCGGTGTTGATCCAGTAATAATCGAAGGGCGGCGGCGCGCAGGATTCAATAAAGGAGCCAACGCCGGCGATTTCGGGCTTTATCCTTCCATCGCGCACGGGTCCCCTGCTCGATTGCCCGAAGAGATAACCCAGTGGCGTGAAGTTTCCGACGGAGATCACATTCTTCGCGGATTGAAAACCACCCAGCACCGTGCGGAAACTGTCGGGCATCGGCGGGCAGGAAAAATTTCCGCTGTTGCCCGCCGCAAATACGTTTTGCATATTGGGAAGGTCGTAGGCCTGCTGGTCCAGCACCCGCGAGTACAGGTCATATACGCCAAAAGTGGCGCACTCATTGAGAATATTGCCGTATGAATTATTGGTGATCACCATCCCGTAGTCCGACACATAGGCCGGGGCATTGCTGATGATATTGGCGAAGGTTTGCGAAACAAGGGTTGACTTCGGGGCGAAACCCGTTCGCAATTCGTTGCGGATACCGGCGCCCCCCGCGATACCGGTTACATGCGTGCCGTGAAAATCATAGATGGCGGCCGCGCGGCTGATCAGGCGTCCGCTGAAATCCACGTGCTGCTGCGGATCGGAATCGTCCCCGATCCCGATGGTCACACCGCTGCCTTTCAGGTTTTTTCCGCCCTGGCTTACCGGCGCATTCAGCAGCGAAACACGCTGTCCGTCGCGGCCCCAGTTGGTCCAGGGTATGGCCAGCGTTTTCTCTTCCCCCGGTACGGCCTGTACATAATCGATACAGGGAAGTGAAGCCAGTTCATCCAGTCGTTGTTGTGAGATGCGCAGCGCGAGTACGCGGTAATTTTTCAGTTGGGAAGAACTGACAGAAAAACCGCGGGTCAGCAGTTCTTTGTTCACTTCTTCAAAGGTGAATGCGGCCGGAAAACTGACCCAGCAATCAAGCGTGCCGGGTTGTTTTACCGCACGGGTGGGAAAATCACCTGCAGCAAGACCGGGTTCCATTTTTTGTTTGGCCGTCAGCGTAAACAATGAACGCGCGCCCGACTGCAGGAAAACGGAAGCCCCGGGAGCGCCGCTGATCACGGCCATGTATGCATTGTTCGGAATGTATTCCAGCAATTCTATCCCCTGTTCCTTTAATATAAGCCTTTGCTGCGCGCCGGGGATTTTTTCGAACTGGATGACCGCAAGTGTTTTCCCCGCTGTGCGCGGAACCTGGCGGTTGAATTGATCTGTTTTTTCGGCGCTGATATTGGGGGGAGGAATGATCGTCCCGCTTTTAAGCAGAAGACTGTATCGCGCATCGTCCTGCGCCGCTAAAGTTAAAGGCAGCAGCAGCAGGGCAGCTATCACGGGAATTGGATTGGATCTCATAGCGAGGTTTAGGATAGATAAATGTACTAAAAATTATCGGGAAAATTAAAGTGAAAACAGGAATTCCCTTTCTATAAAGACCTTGTGTGATTAATAGTTCAATATCCATGCCGGCCCAAACGGATTGCGGGCGGGGTTCCTGGTCCCGGATTTGAATTTGTTAAACAAACTCATATCTAAAATCCATGGGGAAGCCGGCTGGGGGTCAACAGGTAAATGCAATCATCAATAGGCAATGTGCAACAGCCAGAATATCCCGATATATACGTATATGCTGATTAACATGAAATTTTCTTAGCACGTACCAGCAACTCCCCACCCGATAGCTATCGGGTCGCTGCTCCCCACTCGCCACTCACCACTCGTCACTTGCCAATCATATTAACGTCAGGTCTAATCAACCGGTTGCCAAAAACCGGGGGTAAATCTGTATTTTTAAGGCTTGATGCGGAAACCCTTATCCCTTTACAAAATCATTATAACCTGTCTGTTGTTCCTGGGACCATACCTGGCCAGCGCGCAGTTCTATACGGCCGGTGGCGAGATCAGCTATAAATTCCTGTACAAAACCCTGGGCGAATTTCCGACCAATCATTACCAGGTTACGGTCAAACTTTATAAAGAATGCCAGGTATCTGACGACCTGCCTCCATTTGACATTGAATTAAGATGTGCACTGGCCAATCCACCCAATGTAACGCCGCCCTATTACCCCGATCATCTTTTCCACGTGACCGTACCGATGTCCAATTTTTACATCACCAAAAAAGACCAGAACAGTTGCAGTCCCAACCAGCAGCCGATCTGTTATTATGTGGCGGAATATACCACACAGGTAGGTTTCCTGGAGAACTGGGGGGAATACCTGGTCTACTTGCAGGATGATCCCCGCAAAACGGCCAGTTTTGAAAATGTGAGCACGGACGGTTTGGGAAAACTCAGCGGGGGTGTTATGGGATTCACCTATACCACGCGTATCCCGGGAATGCTGAACAGTCCGCTGCCCAATGCCATCTCTTCCCCTGTCTTTAAAAAAGATTACCCGCTGATCCTTTGCGCGGGACAAAATTTTAATTATGATTTTTCGGCGCTGGATCCCGATGGCGATTCCCTCTCCTACCAGTTTGTACCGGCTTACCAGGGAAAGATCTGGACCGTGCCCCGTTACCCGGCTTCGGCAACCGATCCGCCTTTCTATCTTCTTACCTATTACCCGGGCTATGATGGCGCGCATCCCCTGGGAAACAATGTGACCATCAACCCGGTCACGGGTATGATCAGCGGTATCGCCCCGGCAAGGCCCGGCCGCTACGTCGTGGTGGTGGAAGTCGTTAAATACCATGACGGGCAGGTAGCGACCCGGCACCGCAAAGAGATCCAGTTCATATTCAGCAATTGCACCTGGCCCCGTGCGCAGCTTGATTCAACTTATAAGAATTGCAGGGGTACCACGATCCATTTCACCAATTACAGCACGGGTGTGATCAAATCTTATTTCTGGGATTTCGGCGACCCCACGACCGGCGCCGATACTTCCGGTATCGCCAACCCTATATACCATTATCCCGCCCCGGGAACTTACCAGGTAAAACTGTACCTGAATAAGGGGACCAGCTTTTGCAAGGACTCCGCGACAGCCACCGTGATCGTGGACAGCGGGCTGAACGCTTCTTTCAATGCCACCCGTTCCATCGCGCTTTGTAATGAAGCGGTATACGATTTTACAAATACTTCCGGGCAAGGAATCAACCCCATCACAAAATATGCCTGGGATTTCGGGGAGCCTTCCGTGAGCAATGATTTGAGTGCAACAGAAAGCCCCACTTATATTTACCCGACCGACGGGTATAAAAACGTGAGACTGATCATCAGCAATGATATCGGTTGCAGCGATACGGCTTTTCAGCTGATACAGGCATTCAAAAGCCTGATGCGGGCGCCCAATGATACGACGATCTGCATCCTCGATACGATCGCCCTGCAGACAAATACCAATGGCTATCCGGGCACCTTCAGCTGGTCGCCCAATTACAATATCAGTTCGCTGACCGCGGCGGCGCCGCTGGTGCATCCGCAGAAAGACACAACTTACTATGTCAGCTTCACCGACGCTACGGGTTGCGTGGCTGTTGACAGCGTGCGGGTAAAAGTGCGCGATTCGGTGGCGATACAGATCCTGCAGGCCGATACCACTATCTGCCGGCTGGATACCATTCGCATCGTGTCGGAACACGATGGCATATCGGTCACCTGGCAGCCCGCCGCATCGGTCGTACCCGTGAAAGCAGACGGCTCCGTGGTCAATGCGTCTCCGTTTTCCACGGGAATGCTGATCGCGACCGCACATTTCGGTTCCTGCTTCGCGGAAGATACCGTCAATATCAAGGTGGTCCCGCGACCGCAGGTTACTATCAGTAATGATACGTTGGTCTGTCTCGGCGCGCCGGTTCCCCTGCAGGCCACGGGTGGTGCCTATTATCTATGGTCCCCTGCCGCCACGCTCGACAATCCCGTTAGTGCCGCACCCGTAGCGCATCCGCAGGCAAATACTGTTTACAGCGTTTCGGTGTATGATACGCTGGGCTGCCCCAAACATACGATCGCCACGGTAACGGTCAGTACTTTCCGCGCCCTGTATGCGATGGCGGATAAAGACACGATGGTGGTGATGGGCGAACCCGTGCAGCTCAGCGGCAGCGGCGGTATGTATTATCACTGGTCGCCCTCATTATATTTATCGGATGTAAATATTCCCAACCCGGTGGCCCGCCCGATGGAGGATATGATCTACTGGCTGAAAGTATCCGATGACAACCATTGCGCCGACAGTGCGAAGGTGAAAATACGGGCCTTCAGGGATCCCGATATTTATGTGCCTTCGGCCTTTACGCCGAATAACGACGGACGCAACGATCTCTTTAAAGTATTCCCGGTGGGCTTCCTGCTCGAAGAACTGAAAGTCTTCGACCGCTGGGGCAATGTGGTGTTTGTGACGAATGATTATACGAAGGGCTGGGACGGCCGGTTCAAAGGCGAGATCCCCGCTTCGGGCGTATACGTATGGGTAGCGCATGGCCGCAATAAAAAAACCGGCGCGCCGGTAACTAAAAAAGGAACGGTGACACTAATTCGTTAATTCGACTGATCTGCGAGGCTTATAGCTTCGCAGTACTATTCTATGGCCTTTGGCCATGCTATCCGCTAACAATTTCCGTCTTCACGAATGCATGCATGTTTTCCAGAAACCCATGCAGTTCTTCCATGGAACGGACTTCATTCGCGATCAGCATAAATAACCTGCCGGTCTGTTTTAATTTAGCCTTATTGGTTTCGGTCTGCAGGTACTGCAGGATGCGGGAGAAAACCGGGGCTTCGAAATAGGGTGAATCGGGGCGGTTGATGAAGAAACAGCGGAGCGTGTTTTCCTTCAGGCTCATTTTTTCAAACCCGAGATCGACCGCGAGCTTGCGGCAGCGCACCGTTACAAACAGGTCTTCCACCTGCGGGGGCAGTGGCCCGAAACGGTCGGTCATTTCCTGTTTCATATGGGCCAGGTCTTCTTCCGTCTCACAATTATCAAGCCGCTGGTACAGCGATAACCTTTCGGTGATGCTCTCCACATAATCGTCGGGGATCAGGATCTCGAGGTCTGTATCGATGGTGCAGTCTTCCACGAAATCGTCCTGCCGCGAGATCTCTTCCTTAAACAGCTCTTTGAACTCGGTGCGCTTCAGTTCACGGATGGCTTCATCGAGTATCTTCTGGTAGGTTTCAAAACCGATCTCGGCCATAAACCCGCTCTGTTCGCCGCCCAGCAGGTTGCCCGCGCCGCGGATATCGAGGTCGCGCATCGCGATCTGGAAACCGCTGCCCAGTTCACTGTGCTGTTCCAGCGTTTGCAGCCGCTTACGCGAGTCGTCGGGCAGGGTGCTCATCGGCGGCGCGAGCAGATAACAAAACGCTTTTTTATTGCTGCGGCCCACGCGCCCGCGCAACTGGTGCAGGTCGCTCAGCCCGAACTGGTGCGCGTTGTTCACGATGATGGTGTTCACATTCGGGATGTCCACTCCGCTCTCCACGATATTGGTGCAGACCAGCACGTCGTATTTGCGGTCGATAAAATCCAGGATCCTTTGTTCGAGCTGGTGCCCTTCCATCTGGCCGTGTGCGTAGCCGATGCTCAGGTCGGGGCAAAGCGCCTGTATGATGGCCGCCATTTCCGCCAGCCCGGCGATGCGGTTATAAATAAAGAAGACCTGCCCGCCCCTCTCGGTTTCGAAATAAATGGCTTCGCGGATAAAATCCTCGTTATATACCTGCACTTCGGTCTGGATCGGCTGCCGGTTGGGCGGCGGGGTGTTGATGATGCTCAGGTCGCGCGCGCCCATCAGCGAAAACTGCAGGG
>CAYNSL010000024.1:0-30367 GCA_964399755.1 uncultured Chitinophaga sp.
GTTCGTTCCAGTCGAGGGTGCAGATGTTTTGCAGGAACCATTCCACTTTTTCTTCCGTATCAAAAATAGTCCGGTATACATAGCGCGGGTTCCAGTCGATCAATACCCCGCCCAGGTCGAATATCACCGATCGGATGGCCGCCATTATTTATACCGCAGTTTAAAATAGATCATGATAAGCGACATGGATAGCACAATAACGTTGGTGAGTATGATCACCCAGTTGTCGAGCAGGATGCCATAGACGATCCACATCACTTCATTAAGGGCCGCGATGAGGAACATCATCAGCGAAATATCCCGCGCCGAACGGAGTTTCCAGGTTTTGATCACCTGGGGCAGGAAAGTGAGCGATGTGATCGCGCCGGCCGCATAACCGAGAATATCTACGCCTGTCATTATTTATATTTTTTCAGGATCCTGGCTTCTTCCGCGGATGCGGGCACGAGGCTGATTGCCGTGCCGCCACCCGGCGCCAGTTTTAATCTTAATACTGTTTTTGCATCTACCAGCCATTTTTCGATCAGGTACGCTTCCGGGTTGTCTTTCCAGTCGGCGTTGTCGGCATCATGGTAGATCGTTGCAATATACTTTTTATCCGTGTCGAGAAATGATAAAGCGGTGGTAAAACTGCGGGCGTTCTCATCGGTGATGACGCCCATGAACCAGTTTTGTTTTCCCTTTGCTTTTCTCGCTTCGATGATATAATCGCCGGGCTCCGCATCGAGGATCCGGGTATCGTCCCAGTCAACCGCCACGTCTTTGATAAACTGAAAAGCATCCATATGCGCTTCATAGTTTTCCGGCAGGTCGGCCGCCATCTGCAGGGGACTGTACATGGTGATATATAATGCCAGCTGTTTGCAGAGGGTGGTATGCACCTGTTCTTTTTTATTCGGATCGAACTGGTTCAGTTTGATCCGGAATATCCCCGGTGTATAATCCATTGGTCCGCCCATCAGCCGGGTAAAGGGCAGGATGGTTTCATGATCGGGGGGATTGCCTTCGCTCCAGGCGTTGAATTCATTGCCCCTGGCGGCTTCACAGGCCAGGAAATTGGGATAGGTGCGGTGCAGGCCCGTGGGACGAACGGGTTCGTGCGCGTCGAGCATGATATGGTAGGAAGCCGTTTTTTGCATCACCCTTTCATAGTGTTTCACCATCCATTGCCCGTCGTGGTGTTCGCCCCGTGGGATGATCCTGCCTACATACCCGGTCTTCACGGCATCATAACCATACCGTTTCATAAACCGGTAAGCGGTATCCATCCAGCGTTCATAATTGGTGACCGATGCGGATGTTTCGTGGTGCATGATGATCTTAACCCCTTTTGCGGCGGCATAACGCTGCAGTTCCTCCACGTTGAAATCGGGATAGGGCGTTACAAAATCGAATACGTCTTCCTTCCACTGACCGAACCAGTCTTCCCAGCCGGTATTCCATCCTTCCACCAGCACGGATTGAATATCGTTTCTTGCGGCAAAGTCAATGTATTTTTTCACGTTTTCCGTGTTCGCCCCATGGGGCACTCGGGTGGTTTGCAGGGAACCCACCTGCCCGCCGCTGTAATCCCAGCTCGATTTACCGATATGCATTTCCCACCATACACCCACCATTTTTTGGGGTTTGATCCAGGATACATCGGTAAGTTGGGTCGGCTCATTCAGGTTCAGGATCATTCTGGAAGCGAGGATATCCGCAGCCTTATCGCTTACGATGATCGTGCGCCAGGGCGTGGATGCGGGCGCCTGCAGGTATGCTTTATTGCCAACCGCATCCGGTACCAGCTCCGCGCGTAATGTAAAATTCGTTTTGTCGATCACAAGATCCATGGCCGGGTAATTCACCAGGGCCGCCTCGTGAATATTGATGTATAAACCCTCCGCCGATTTCATCATCAGGGGCGTTTGCACCCCGTTCCTGTCAAAAAAAGTTTTGGCATGTATTTCCTGGCTCATCGAGCTGCTGCTGGCATCCACCCCGCTCAGCGCGGTATGGTTATACTTGAATTCATTGGTATCAAAATCACCCGGGATCCAGAATGCCTGGTGATCGCCGGTTAGCGCGAACTGCGTCAGTTCGCCGGCAATGATAAAATGATTGAGTTTGGACTGACGGGGAAATACATAACGAAAACCAACCCCGTCGTTGAAGACCCGGAAAATGATCTGCAGTTCGATGCCCGAACCCGAACGGTCGGCCAGTTTGATGAGCAGTTGTTTGTATTGGTTGCGGATGACGCTGACTTCCCCCCATACCGGTTTCCAGGTTTCGTCTGCTGAAGCGGAGTCGATACCCGCCAGGTTAAATTGCGTCAGCGACAAGGCGGGGTTTTTCAGGTTAAAACCCAGCCCGGAGGGCATGATCACATTTCTTCCTTTATAAAGCAATTGGTAGGCTACCGTGCCATCGGTACGGTGCGTAAACCCCAGTTGAAGATTCCCGTCGGGCGAATGGATGGTAATTGTTTCGTCGGCACGGGCGGTCTGAACAAACCCGGCCAGCAGGATGACCAGGCATAGTTTTCTGTACCACATGGCTAGCAATTTTGAAGTGAAGATAAGGGATTTGTGTATAAAGTACACATCAAAATTACCGCTTTTCAAACAGCCACCAGCGGCGCTGACGGGGCTTCACCTTATAATGCGTGCTCACGTAGGACTGGATATGACCAAAGGCCTCATCTTCATCATCGGTCAGCAATACCAGCGACATGTCTTCTTTTGATATGGTGCCCTGCTCCACCATCCACTCGATCATTTCCATCAGGGGCTGGTAATATTTCTTGCCAAACAGTACGATGGGAAAATTGGTGACGGTTTTGGTTTGCACCAGCGTCAGGATCTCGAAAAACTCGTCCATCGTACCAAAACCGCCGGGCATGATGATGAAGGCGTAGGAATATTTTACCAGCAGCACTTTGCGCACAAAAAAATGTTCGAAGGTGATGGTCTTGTTCAGGTAGGGATTGGGTTTTTGCTCAAAAGGGAGCTGGATATTGCATCCCACGGATTTGCCCCCGCTTTCAAATGCGCCGCGGTTTGCGGCTTCCATGATGCCGGGACCGCCGCCGGTCATGGTGGTAAAACCAAGATCGGCGATCCGCTTCCCCATGTTCCGCGCTACTCCGTAATACTCGTTGGATTCAGGAAAGCGGGCTGATCCGAAAACAGTGATGCAGGGACCGAGAAAATGAAGGGAACGAAATCCTTTTATGAACTGCCAGAAAACCCGGATGGCAAACCAGAGTTCGTATCCCCGGCTTTTGGGTCCTTCAAGATAAACAGGTTGTTTGGGCGGAATGATCGCGGCGGGAGCGGGCTTCAGGGTTGCATCCATAATTGTGTAAATTGCCGTCCAAATTAGTGATTAAAGCGATGCGCATTATCAGTTACAATGTGAACGGTATCCGGGCGGCGATCAAGAAAGGCTTTCTCGACTGGCTCAAAACGGACCCGGCGGATGTGATCTGCCTGCAGGAAACAAAAGCAGTGAAAGATGATGTGGACCATCGACCATTCCGCGACCTGGGTTTTCATGATTACTGGTTCAGTGCGCAGAAAAAAGGATACAGCGGCGTGGCGGTTTTCACAAAGACAAAACCCGCGCATGTTGAATACGGGAATGGTCACGGCGCCAGCGACGACGAAGGCCGCGTGATCCAGATGGACTTCAAAGACGTGCGCCTGATCAACGCCTATTTCCCCTCGGGCACCAGCGGTGATGAGCGACAGGAATTCAAATATGGCTGGCTGGAGGAGTTCCAGGCCTATCTCAATAAACTGCGTAAAAAACACCCGAAGATCATACTGTGCGGCGATTACAATATCGCCCACACGGAAATCGATATCCACGATCCCAAAGGCAATAAGAATTCTTCCGGGTTTTTACCCGCCGAGCGGGAATGGATGTCGAAATTCCTCGCCAGCGGATGGATTGACAGTTTCCGCCAGTTTCATCCCGAGCCCCACCGTTACAGCTGGTGGAGCCAGCGTTTCCCCAGCGTCAGGCTGCAAAACAAGGGCTGGCGCATCGATTATATCACCGTTACCGACGCGCTGAAAAAAAACCTGAAAGACGCCGATATCTATCCCGACGTCAAACATTCGGATCACTGTCCCGTGTATATCGACATCAAAATCTGAACCGCGATGTTTATTTACAATGTTACCTGCAAGGTGGATCACAGCATCGCGGCCGACTGGCTGCAGTGGATGAAAACGGAACATATCCCCGAACTCATCGCCACGGGTTGTTTTCAAAAAGCCGTGATCCTGCAGTTACTGGATGTGGACGAAGCGGAAGGACCCACTTATGCCGTGCAGTATTACGCGGAAAACCGGGCGCAGTACAACCGCTATATCGAAAATTTTGCCGCCCCGATGCGGAAGAAAGGAATGGAGAAATGGGGAAATAAAACCATCGCTTTCCGTTCCGTGATGCAGGTTGTGGATTGAGTGTGCAAAAGAAACCTCCCTTCGGGCCCGTTCCCGCCATGGTTTAACTGCCTGGAAATTCAACCGGTCTTCACCATTCCTGCAGCCTGCCGCCAAACAGGTGCTCCGTAAGTGTTTTTCCGCTTCACGCGGAATTATTTATCAACATACTTGTTACCAACCGGCTGTAATCCTTGCCCCGTGCGGGTTCGGAGCGATGCCATCCCCGGCTGCCGACGATAAAATTATTTTGTCAAAATAAAAAACCGTCTAAATTTGTCGGTGCTACTTAAACAATAAAAAAATCAATCATGAACAAAGCTGAATTAATCGCCAAGGTTTCCGATGATACCGGCATTAACAAGACACAGGCCAATGCCGCCATTGATTCATTCATAGAAGCCGTAACCAAAACATTGAAAGGCGGTGGCAAGGTGACCCTGGTAGGCTTTGGAACTTTTTCGGTATCCAAACGGTCGGCGCGTAACGGGCGCAACCCCCAGACCGGCGAAGTGATCAAAATCAAAGCCCGGAAAGTAGCCCGTTTTAAAGCCGGCAAAGAACTTGCAGCCAAACTGTAATGAGCGCATGAACGTATTGAAAAGCTCCTGTGCTTCGATCAGTGCCGGAGCTTTTTTAATGGGTATGCTTATTCATCATAAATAGATAAAACAACCAACATGGGTAAAGGCGACAGAAGAACAGCAAAAGGAAAACGCGTAAAGGGCTCTTTTGGAAAAAGCAGGCCCGCGAAGAAAAAAACAGCGAAAAAGAAATAAGGGGCGCCGCCCTCAGGGCGCCAGTCTTTCCATTTTCCAGGATCCGTTTTCCTGCAGGGTATATTGCAGCCTGTCGTGTAAACGACCGGGTCTTCCCTGCCAGAATTCAATGATCACCGGTTTGACGAGGAAACCGCCCCAGTTGGCGGGTCGTTCCACCGGGCGTCCCTTCCATTCTTTTTTAAGGGTTTCAAACCTTTCATCGAGCCATTCCCGGTTTTCGATCACGCGGCTTTGCGGAGATGTGATGGCGCCGAGCTGGCTCTCGGCAGGGCGCGACTTAAAATACGCATCGCTTTCAGCCGCGCTGATCTTTTCCACCAGCCCGGTGATGCGGACCTGCCGCTCCAGTTCTTTCCAGAAAAAAACAAGACAGGCTTTCGGGTTTTCCGCCAGTTGCTGCCCCTTGAAGCTTTCATAATTAGTGAAAAAAACAAAACCCTTTTCACTGAATTCCTTGAGCAATACGATCCGCGCGGAAGGCAGGCCGTCGGGAGAAGACGTAGCCAGGGTCATGGCATTTACTTCATCGATCTTTGAGGCCAGGGCCTGTTTCCACCATTTGGCGAACTGGATAAAGGGATCGGCGCCGGCTTTTTTTTCCGTCAGTTTTTTCTGGGCGTAATTTTTTCGGATATCGGCGATGCGTCCGGACATACAGTAATATTTTACCGCAAAGTTAACCGGTTCGGCACCCGTTTCAATATGTTGTTGCTATAGCAGCCGGGGAAATGACAGGAGTGGCCATCAGGGGGTTTTCATTTGCCGGCGGGCCAGTTCGTCGCGTTCTTCTTCTACCATATGGAGCAGGCTTTCCAGCTCTCCCATCCGTTTGATCTGTGATTCCAGTTTTTTATTGGCGTCGGCGATCGCCTGCAAATCGTTATTCAGTTCTTCCAGCAGGGCCACTTTTTTCTGCAGTTGCTGGCGCTGGAAATTGGCTTCCCGCAATTTATCCTCCGTTTCTTCCAGCGAGGCCCGCAATTCATGGCTGTCATGAACCGCGGCCTGGTATTTCTGTTTCGATTCCTCCAGTTCGCGGCTGGTTTTATAATGTTCCTCCCGGAGGTCTTCGTATTCCAGGCTGATCTTCCGGGAAGCATTGACCTGCCCTTCCAGTTTTTGGATCTTATCCTGGAGTACGTTGAACTCGTTATACGTGCTGTCGATCATAGAACTCATTTCCCGGGTCAGCTCCTGTTTCTGGCGCGCGTTCTGCAATTCCTTTTCCTTCTGCGACAATTCGGCCTGGAGCGTTTCGACACGGCCGGAGAGTTCTTCGTGGCTGCGGAGCATTTCCTGTTGTTTTTCTTCCGCTTCTTTTACCAGGTCGATCTGTTCGATCAGCTGGTTGATCTTTTCATTATAGCCCAGCAGGTTGGCCTGGGCCTGCCGAAGCTGTTCCATAAACCCGGCCTGCGGGGCGGGTGCCGTGGCTGTTTGACGAAGTGTTTCGATCTCGGCCAGGAGTTTTTTATTGCGGTGGCGCGTTTCTTCCGCTTCGATCGCGTTGATCTGGCTGTTTTCCTCGAGGTCCGCCAGTTGTTGTTTCAGCGCTGAAAGCTCTTTATCCTTCAGCTCGGTATCATTCAGGTAACGGAGTTTCCATTCTTCAAGCGCTTTCAGCGTTTTTTGTTGCGTGGTGGGAGAGGAAGCGTTGATGGAACGCCGGCTGACGATAAAAAAATGGATCGTGATACCGAGGGTGATCGCCCCCAGCATCAGCACCAATATTTCCACGATCGACAGGGAAAGCTGTCCGTCCATAAAGAGGTTAGTCAGGTTGTCAAACTATTAAAAAAAGGGCTAACTGTATTTAATAGTTTTTCACAGGCGTGGATACAGGGAACAGGAAATCAGAATTCCTACAAGATAGTAGTTACTGCAGAAGAGAGAATAGGAAATATACTTAGGAATTATCCCCTCACCAGGGTGCCTACCTTTTCGCCGCTGACCACCCGGCGGAGATTGCCTTCCTTGTTCATGTTGAATACGATGATCGGGAGGTTATTTTCCATGCATAAGGTAAAGGCGGTCATGTCCATCACCCGCAGGTTATTGGTCAGGCATTCCTGGAAAGAAATGACATTATACTTGGTGGCGGAGGAATCTTTTTCGGGATCGGCGGTGTAGATGCCGTCCACGCGGGTCCCTTTTAAGATCACGTCGGCATTGATCTCGATCGCCCGGAGCGAGCCTGCCGTATCCGTGGTGAAATAGGGATTGCCGGTGCCCGCGCCAAAGATCACCACCCTGCCTTTTTCGAGGTGGCGGATGGCGCGGCGACGTATATAAGGTTCGGCGATCTGTTCCATTTTGATGGCGCTCTGCAAACGCGTGTAAACGCCCACTTTCTCCAGCCCCGCCTGCACGGCCATCCCGTTGATCACGGTGGCGAGCATCCCCATATAATCGCCATGCGCCCTTTCGATTCCCGTATCCGCCTCATTCATCCCGCGGTAAATATTGCCGCCCCCGATCACGATGGCCACCTGTACACCCAGTTCGGTGATCGATTTGATATCCTGCGCGTACTGTGCGATCACGTCGGTATCAAAACCAAAACTTTTATCGCCCATTAAAGCCTCACCTGAAAGTTTGAGAAGGATGCGTTTATATTTGGGTAGCATGGAATAAAATTTCGAGGCGAAGATAAGGGTTTTGCTTATTGCTTACGGGCCCGGAGACTGTATACCATCGGGAGCTTTCCTTCCATCCCGCTGATGCACCAGCGGCCTTTTTCCGGTTCCACCATATTCCGGAAACAGGGATAGGGAGAATACATGTGTTCATTGAAAAACTCCATTTGCAAACCCGCTCCCATCAGCGCATTCAGCACTTCACCGAGGCTGTGGTTCCAGCTGAATTCCTTTCCCCGGATGTCCGCCTGCCGGTCCGTATAAGTTCCCTGATTTTCGGTTACGATCAGTTCCCGGTTGTCGTAATAATATTTGATATGCGTGAAGTCATCGTCAAACATCCAGAGTACGGGATGAAATTCCGCCATATAAAATATCCCGCCGGGTTTCAGGTACCGGGCGATCAACGAGGCCCATTTATCGAGGTCCGGCAGCCAGCCGATCACGCCATAAGAAGTAAAGACGATATCAAATGTACCCTTCAGGTGCTGATCCAGGTCGTAGAGGTTGCAGCAAACGAATTCGGCATGGAGTCCCATCTCGTCATTTAACCGGCGGGCTTCCTGAATAGCCGCATCAGACAGATCCATCCCCGTTACCTGCGCGCCCCGCCGGGCCCAGTCGAGGCTGTCCATCCCGAAATGGCATTGCAGGTGCAGCAGGCTTTTCCCCTTCACATCGCCCAGCTCCTCCAGTTCGATCGGGGTCAGCGCCGGTTCACCCGCTATAAATCCGGCGCGGTTATAAAAAGCGGAATCCCGGTGCACAAGGGTTCGCTGGTTCCAGTGTTCTTTGTTGGCGTCGAAGTATGATTGAAACGCTTTCATATCATATCAAAAAAAAAGGCGTTCCGTATAGGGAACGCCTGGTGAAAATAATAATATTTCATTATCCCAGCGCCACCCTTTTGAAGGCTGTCACTTTCACGTCGCCTGATTCTTTCAGGTAATCACCCACGGTTTTACCGCCGTCTTTTACGAAGGCCTGCGCGGTGAGCGTTTGCTCTTTGAAGAAAGCGCCCATTTTACCTTCGGCGATTTTGGCGAGCATTTCATCCGGTTTGCCGGCCATCTTGGGATCCTGCTTCATCAGCTCCATGATGATGTCTTTTTCACGGGCGATCACATCGGCCGGAACGGAGGCGGCGTCCACCGCCACGGGATTCAGCGCGGCGATCTGCATCGCTACGTCTTTCCCGGCTTCGGAAGCTTCCTTGTCAAGCCCGACCAGCACCCCGATACGGTAAGCGCCGTGGATATAAGATGAAACGAAGGGCGCGTCGATCCTTTCAAATTTGGTGACCCCGATCTTTTCACCGATCGAAGCCAGTTTGTCGTTTACGAGTTCCGTTACGGTGGCATTACCCACTTTCGTATTCATCAGTTCTTCGAGGTTCTTTACATTGGCGGCGATGGCGGCATCGGCGATGCTTTGACCAAAAGCGACGAAATCGGCATTCTTGGCCACGAAATCGGTTTCGCAGCTCACGCAAACAACGATCCCCGTTTTATGATCGGCTGTTGTTTTTGCGATCACCACTCCTTCTTTGGCTTCGCGGTCGCTTCTTTTCGCGGCCACTTTCTGACCCTGCTTGCGCAGCCAGTCGATGGCCGCTTCAAAATCACCGTTTGTTTCGGTCAGTGCCTTCCGGCAATCCATCATGCCCGCGCCCGTCATCTGGCGGAGCTTGTTAATATCCTGCGCGCTTATAGTTACTGTGCTCATAGTTTATCATTATTGCGGATGCCGGTATTGATGAACCAGCATCCTCATTCAAAAAAAATTCTGTTACAATCCCGGAGTACAATTTCGGGACTCCCGACTCCGAACTTCTAACTCCTGACTCATCATCTCCTTCCACCGCCCGGTCCGCGACTGCCGGTGCCCGAAGTCCGGCGTCTTTGTCCGCCACCGGCCCCGCGTCCGCGGCCACCGCGACCGGCTTCAGCTTCCGCTTCGGCCAGGAGTTTGGCGGCTTTTCTTTCTTTTTCATCATCGGTCACTTCATCCGTTTCCTCGTCTTTGGCAGCCTGTCTTTCGGCCAGGCCTTCGGCGATGGCAGCCGTGATATAATTAACCAGGATGGCAATCGATTTGGTCGCATCGTCATTGGCCGGAACGGCGAAATCCACTTTATTGGGATCGCAGTTGGTGTCTACGATGCCAAAGGTCGTAATGCCCAGGCGGCGGGCTTCGGCCAGCGCGATATGTTCATGACCGATATCCACGATAAACAGGGCGGCGGGAATGCGGCCCAGTTGCGAAATACCGCCCAGCACTTTGTCCATTTTGTCGCGGTCGCGGCTCAGGGTCAGGCGCTCTTTCTTGGTGATATTATCAAATGAACCGTCGCCGAGCATTTTTTCAATGCTCTGCATTTTCTTTACGCTCTTGCGCACCGTGTTGAAATTGGTGAGCATGCCGCCCAGCCATCTTTCTGTTACGAAGGGCATGTTCACCCTTTTGGCGCATTCGTTCACGATATCCTTGGCCTGTTTCTTGGTACCCACGAAAAGGATCTTCTTACCGCTGCGGGCGATCTGCTTCAGCACGGCGGCGGTTTCCTGCAGGCACTCCACGGTCTTGTTCAGGTCGATGATGTGAATGCCTTTTTTCTCGGCAAAGATGTACGGCAGCATCTTGGGGTTCCACTTCTTTTTCAGGTGACCGAAATGAACACCGGCTTCCAGGAGCTGCTGTTGTAAGGATGTATTATTTTCCATTGTAGTTGAATGATCGTTTTTAAAAATTGTTTGCCAGGGGCCCCGGGATTAACGCTTCGAGAACTGGAAGCTGCGACGGGCTTTTTTATGACCGAATTTTTTACGTTCAACGGAACGCGGATCCCGTTTCAGCAGGCCGGCTGCCTTTAAAGCGGGGCGGAACTCGGCATTCAGGTCCACCAGGGCGCGGGAGATCCCGAGCATGGCGGCTTCGGCCTGGCCTTTCAGACCACCGCCAGCGGCGTTGATCTTGACATCGAATTTGTTCAGCACATCGGCCGTTTTCAGCGGTCGCTCCACCTGGTTCTGCAGGTACACCAGCGGGAAATAAATTTTGTAGTCCTTGTCGTTTACCGTGATCTTACCGTCACCCTTTGAAAGGAAGATCCTTGTCACGGCTTCTTTACGACGACCCACACCGTTTTTTTGCTTTTCCATGTTGTGTTTAGCTTTTAGCTATTAGCGGTCATTGATGAACCGCCGGCAGCCGTTATTAAAATTTTAATTCTTTCGGTTGTTGTGCCCCGTGCGGATGTTCGGCGCCGGCATACACAAATAATTTTTTGAACATCTTGCGGCCGAGGCGGTTCTTCGGGAGCATGCCCTTCACGGCCCTTTCGATTACGTTTTCGGGACGGCGCTTCAGCAGGCTGGCAGCCGACTCTTCTTTCAATCCGCCGGGATAACCGGTGAAATGATCATAGACTTTCTGATCGAGTTTGTTGCCGGTGAGTACCACTTTCGAGGCATTGATGACAACAATATAATCACCGGTGTCAACGTGGGGGGTGTAACTGGCTTTGTTTTTCCCGCGCAATACGGCGGCGATCCTGGAGCACATGCGACCCACGGTTTGATTAGTACCGTCGACAACATACCAGTTGCGCTTAACGGTAGCCTCGTTCGCATGTTTGGTCGTGAAATGAAGTTTACTCATGTAATAAAAGCTTTGTGCTGTTAGCTGCGGGCCAGGCCCCGCCTTCAGCAGTTAAAAAATAAACAGGCGGAGCTATCCCTCTTCCTGTTCCCCGCTCACAGCTCGTAGCTCATAGCTCGAAGCTTCTTACATAAAGCCGTTTTAGGGGCTGCAAAGATAAGTTTGTGAAAGTTGCCGGCCTATTTTTGGAAGGAGTATTTTTCATCGCACCCTTGCAAGGCATTGATTTTCAATAAAAATTTTGCCCGGGATTTTTTGTCATGGGATTCAGTCCCACCACGCGCTAACCGTATTATTATGATCCAGCAGCAGCGCCTCCCCGATCCTCGGGGCCAGCACCGGCAGGTTCAGTTCTCCTGCTTTTTGCAGGACCCTTTTTACCGGTTCATTCCAGGGGTGCATCGATAACCTGAATTTTCCCCAGTGTACGGGCATCAGCGCATTGGCGCGCAGGTCGAGGGCCGCCTGCACGGTCTCTTCAGGCATCATGTGGATCAGGGGCCACATCTTATTATACTGACCGGCTTCGAGGATGGCCAGGTCGAAGGGACCCGATCGTTCCCCGATCTCTTTAAAATGGCGGTCATACCCCGAGTCTCCCCCGAGGTAAATATTATGCGTGCCGGTTTGTAATATAAAAGAAGACCAGAGGGTCTGTCCCCTTTTTATGCCCCTGCCGGAAAAATGACGGGCGGGCGCCGCAGTCAATGAAATATTATTTTCCAGCGGATGCGATTGCCACCAATCCAGTTCCGTGATCAGCGATGCGGCGAATCCCCAGTATTGCAGGTGCGAACGCAGGCCCAGTGAACAAATAACGGAGCCGACCTTTGTTCTTAGTTTCCGGATGGTATAATAATCCAGGTGATCATAATGGTCATGCGTGAGCACGAGATAGTCGATCCGCGGCATGTCTTCGGCACGATAAATATTACTGCCGGGAAAGGCCTTTACCATAAATGAAAGCGGCGCGGCATTGCCGCTGAAAACGGGGTCGACCAGGAAATTCTTACCGGCAATGCGCAACAAGTATGAGGAATGGCCAAACCAGACGATCACGGGGTCCTGGCCGGACAAAGCGCCCAGGTCGGTTTTTACCGAAGGAAGCGGGAATGCGGGAGCGGTATCGGGATGTTTTTTAAAAAACTCACGCATCATTTTCCAGTAAGAAACCCCATCCGGTTTAACCGGCGTGGGAGAAAGATTCTGAAAAGCCCCCTGCCGGTAGTTAGGTGAGCGCTGAATGTGCTCTTTGTGTTTCCCCGATGGCAGTTTCCCGGTTATCCTTACTGACATGCTATCCGCGTTTTGTGGCTGCAATTTACCGGGTGATATTAACCCGGATATTTTAATTTCGGTAAATCAACAAAAACAGCCCGCGAAAAAGGCTGTTCATAATTTAACCCGCGAAATTTTCATCATGGCTACCCATCACCTGGGGCGATCCGAATTCGGCGACCCGAAAAACAGCGGCCGGCTGATGCCGCTCGAAGAAGCCCATGCCCTGCTGGCGGAATGGGTGCCCAACGAAAGATTGCGCCTGCACATGAAACAGGTGGCGGCGGTGATGAAAGCCTGGGCCATCGAAAAGGAGGGCGCCGATGAGAAAACCGCGCTAAAATGGGAACTGGCCGGCCTGCTACACGACGCCGACTGGGAAAAATACCCCGATGACCATTGCCGGATCATCATAGAAGAACTGGAAAGAAGGGAACTGGACCCCGAACTGATCCATTGCATCGCTTCCCACGGACCGGGCTATTTCGGAGTGGAGCCGGTAAACAATATGGACCGTATGATTTATGCCATCGATGAACTGTCGGGCTTTATCCATGCAGCCGCCCTGATCCGCCCCACCCGATATGAAGGACTGGAAGTGAAAAGCGTACTTAAAAGACTGAAAACACCTTCTTTCGCCGCCCAGGTAAGCCGGGATGATATCAACGACGCCGTTTCCCGCATCGATACCAGCCTGGAAGAGCTGATCGGGTTTATTATCAATCACCAGCGTGACGTATCGTAAAAACCCGCAGTGAAAATAATTTTAATATTTCTTTAAACCCTGCTGTGTAACAAGGGTCACAAACTCTGCCCTTGTGTGTGTCCCAACCCTATCGTAAGAACCATTAGTCACCAAAAAACGATTAGTATGAGAAAGCTTTACGCTTTGTGGGCTGGTCTTGTTCTTATGTTCACGGCCGCCACATCCAATGCCCTCCCTGTTACTCCCGACGTAGCCAATTTCACATTTACGGTGGACCACCCCAATAAAGACGTGGTATTCACCAATACTTCCACCCTTGGCAGTGATGCGGGTATCCGCCGCGCCTTCTGGAGCTTTGGCGACGGAAGCGGCGCCTGGTCAGGTCCGCTACAGGGTACGCAACATCATTACCAGGCACCCGGTACGTACAATGTTTGCCTGAAGATCTTTCTTTACCGGCCCAGTCATTCGGATTCGATCCTGTCGGCCCAGATCTGCAAAACCATTGTGATCAATACGGTTTGCCGGGCTGATTTTGAAAAACTGCCCCCCACGGCAGCTTCCGGTCCCCTGCTGGTAACCTACCGGGCTATCCCCTGGATCAACAACACATCGAAACCGGTGCGGATCTGCTGGACATTTGGCGACGGCAGCGACACCTGCATCAACTATACTACCGCGCAAAACGGTCCCTATACCGTAACCCATCGTTATAATTATCCCGGGCTATACGAGGTTTGCGTCAACATCCTTTATTACGGCGGGTGCGAAGCAAGGAAATGCAATGCCATCCAGGTAGGCAGGCCCGATACCTGCGCGGCCGACTTTGAACGAATAGCCACACCGAACAGCTCGCCTTTACAGGTTTATTTCAAAGCGCTGCCGCAACATAACAATAACCGTAAACCGGCAAGGGTTTGCTGGAATTTCGGCGACGGTAACGATACCTGTATCAATTATCCTGAAAATTTTACCGGGCAATATGTAACCAGTCACCGTTACAGTCATGCCGGTTCTTACAATGTTTGCGTGCGTATCCGTTATTATGGAGGATGTGAAGCGGATAAATGTCACCCCATACAAGTGGCCAGACCCGATACCTGCGCGGCTGATTTTGAACGGATACCTTCTTCTTCGAATAACCCGCTGCAAACCTATTTCAGGGCCCTGCCGCAGCATAATAATAACCGCAAACCGGCAAGGATTTGCTGGAATTTCGGCGACGGCAGCGATACCTGCATCAATTATTCCGAAACATTTACCGGGCAGTATGTAACCAGTCACCGTTACAATTACCCCGGCTCCTACAATGTTTGCGTACGCATCCAGTATTACGGCAGTTGCCTGGCAGAGAAATGTCATCCCATCCAGGTAGGCAGACCCGATACCTGCGCAGCCGATTTTGAACGGATCCCTTCTTCCTCGAACAACCCGCTGCAGACCTATTTCCGGGCCCTGCCGCAGCATAACAATAACCGGAAACCGGCACGGATTTGCTGGAATTTCGGCGACGGCAGCGACACCTGCATCAATTATTCCGAAACATTTACGGGGCAGTATGTTACCAGTCACCGTTACAATAACCCCGGGTCTTACAATGTTTGCGTGCGTATCCGTTATTACGGCGGTTGTGAAGCGGATAAATGCCATGCCATCCAGGTGGGCAGACCCGATACCTGCGGAGCCGACTTTACCCGGATCCCGAGTCCCAATAATTCTCCCTTACAGGTATATTTCAAAGCACTGCCGCAACATAATAATAACCGTAAACCGGCAAGGGTTTGCTGGAATTTCGGCGACGGCCGCGATACCTGTATCAATTATCCCGAAACATTTACAGGGCAGTATGTAACCAGTCACCGTTACAGTCATGCCGGTTCTTACAATGTCTGTGTACGTATCCGTTATTATGGCGGTTGTGAAGCGGATAAATGCCATCCCATCCAGGTAGGCAGACCCGATACCTGCGCCGCGGATTTTGAAAGACTGCCGGTTGCTGCAGGCACTCCGCCCCTGCGCGCATATTTCAAAGCGCTGCCCCTGCACAACAATAACCGTAAACCAGCAAGGGTTTGCTGGCGCTTCGGTGACGGACAGGATACCTGTATCAACTATTCCGAAACTTTTACGGGACAGTATGTGGTGGGTCATACCTATAACCATGCTGGTCTCTATGAAGTTTGCGTGCGCATTCTTTATTATGGCGGATGCGAAGCGGAGAAATGCCGCCAGGTTCCCGTCGGCCGGCCCGATACCTGTGCCGCTGACTTTGAAAGGATCCTCGCCGCATCCAGCCCGCTGCTGAATTATTTCAAAGCATTGCCCCAGCATAATAATAACCGCAAACCGGCGAGGGTTTGCTGGCGCTTCGGCGACGGGCAGGATACCTGTATCACTTATCCCGAAAACTATACCGGTCAGTATGTAGTGTCCCACCGTTACCAGCATACCGGCGAATACAATGTTTGCGTGAACATATTGTACTATGGCGGCTGCGAAGCGGAGAAATGTCACCGTATCCTTGTACCGCCGGTGCCACAGGCCTGCACGGTGCGTTTGTTTGAGATCACGCCTTCCATCACGAGCCTGGTAAGAGGTTTTCTCGCCGTGCCCTCCTCAACACCGACACGCCGGCCCGAAAGGATCTGCTGGTATTTCGGCGATGGACAGGATACCTGCATCATGATCGACCCGGGACAACCCCTGCCTAATTTCATCATCAGGCATACCTATCCCGGCCCCGGCGAATACAGGGCCTGCGTACGGGTACGGTTTGAGGGCGGATGTGTGGCCGAAGATTGCAAACAGGTGATCATCCGCAGCACGACGAATGTGTGCGGCGGGTACATGACCGATTCCATGCTGGCGCCGCGTACCCTTAAGTTCAGGGGATACGGCATCCATAATCCCGGCGACCAGGTGCTGAACTACTACTGGAGCTTTGGCGATGGCATCAGCGCAGCGGGACAGGAAGTGACGCATACCTATGCCCAGGGCGGAAGCTACCAGGTTTGCCTGCTGATACGCACCAGGCTGGGCTGCGAGACCAGGATCTGCAAAACGATCCAGGTGCCGGGAAATAATGCACCGCAACTGCACCTCTCGCCAAACCCGGTGGTAAGCACCCTGTTCGTGGATTTCTTCTCGACGCAAACCGAACAAATAACGATACGCATCCTGAATAATAACGGCGTACAGGTAAGGTCGTACACACGGAATGTGACCGTGGGCAATAACAACTGGTCGCATGATCTTGCAAACCTCCTGCCCGGGCTTTATTCTTATGTCGTGCAATCGCCTAACCAGTTAGCCAGCGCCTTATTTATAAAACAGTAAACTTTTTCTTACGTCAGGGCTAACACACAAAGCCGTTTCCGAAAGGAGGCGGCTTTTTTGATTTTGGAGGAATTAAAGTAAATAAAGTTTATAAAGTGTTTAGAGTTTATAATGTTAATTGTGTTGAATTCAGCATGAACACGAATAGCCCGTTTTTTTTATTTGCGGCCTACTATAAATACTTTAGATACTTTATAGACTCTATAAACTATACTTACCACAAAACCACAACTACCAGAATTTCGCATACAACGCCACCAACACCATCAGGATCGCCGTGATAAGCGCGATGGTGGAAGGCTTGAGTTTGAACATGCTCTTATCAAGCCCGAATGATCGGGGATTTACCTTCGGCCCTGCCAGGCTGATCAATACCATTAATGCCACGGTAAAGAAAAACGACCAGCCCATGGTTACAAGGAAGGGGATCTCGTATCCGCCCGACCCGTTGGGGAAAGCGGTATATAATACCGTTTCATGACCGAACCAGGCCGGCGCATAATTATTGAAAAGCACCGATAATAAGAACCCGGATAATACCCCTGCTACAGCGGCCGCGCCCGTCGTGCGTTTCCAGAAAAGACCGAGGATGAACATCGCGAAAACGCCGGGGCTGATAAACCCTGTATATTTCTGGATAAAAGTAAACCCGCCTTCACCGCCGATCCCGAGGAGGTCGTCCCAGGTGCAGCATACGGCGATAAGAATGGCGGCGGCGATGGCGATACGACCCACCCATACCAGTTTTTTCTCGGCAGCTTCCCTGTTGAAATATTTATGGTAGATATCGAGGGTGAAAATGGTCGAGATACTGTTTGCCTTTCCTGCCAGCGAAGCGACAATGGCCGCCGTTAACGCGGCGATAGACAGGCCCTTCATCCCCGCCGGCAACAAACTCAGGATGGCCGCGTAGGCGCCGTCCTTTTTCCCGTCGAATACCGACGCATCAAAATAACCGTGTTTGTATAATACAAAGGCCGCGATACCCGGCAACATGACGATGACGGGCATGAATAGTTTTAAGAATCCCGCGAAGAGAATTCCGTTGCGCGCGGTTTGCAGGTTGGCCCCCAGCGCGCGCTGGGTGATATATTGGTTGCAGCCCCAGTAGTTCAGGTTGGCGATCCACTGACCGGCGAAATACATGGTGATACCCGGTAACGCGATATACTTCTGGATATATTCGGCGCTGCTGTTTACATTGGGTTTGGAAAAGATCATGTGAAAATGATCGGGCGCCTGCGTCATCAGCGTTTTGAACCCGTTGACCGCGCTGTTACCGCTGTTCACCGCCCTGTCCACCGAGCTCAGCGCGATCCACACCGCCACCAGTCCCCCGATGATCAGCACGGCCACCTGTATCACATCGGTATACCCGATCACTTTCATGCCCCCGATGGTGATCACAAAGGCAAAAAGCGCAAGCCCGAGCACGATAAAATGAAAATTTTCCGGTCCCGCCAGCCCGCTGATGGCTTTTGATCCCAGGTAAAGGATCGAGGTAAGGTTGACAAATACATACAGGAATAACCAGAACACCGCCATGATCACCGACACGGTTTCATTGTATCGCTGCTTCAGGAACTGCGGCATGGTATAGATCTTGTTCTTCAGGTATACCGGCATAAACCAGACGGCGATGATGATCAGCGCAATGGCGGCGATCCATTCGTAGGCGGCCACGGCAATACCTGAAAAGAAGCCTTCCCCGCTCATCCCGATGAATTGTTCTGCGGAAATATTCGAAGCGATCAGGGATGCCCCGATGGCCCACCAGGTAAGCGATCCTTCCGCGAGGAAATAATCTTTTGAACTGGCCTGCGCGGATTTTTTCCTGCGGTAGATCCACCAGCCGTATGCGGCTACGATAAAAAAGTAAACAAGGAAGACAATATAATCGCCGGGTTGCAGGATCTTATTCATAAGTTAGTAGCTGGTTTACGCGGAACCTTGAATACTTTATTTAAGATATTTATCTTTCAGTGCATCATAAATGCCGATCCATTCGTTGGTCCGCCCCTTTTCATCAAAGACTTTTTCCCAGAAATTCAGCGGCTCCCAGATACAGGTGCCTTTCCCCTTCCCCCCGGGCAGTTCAAAGGCAATCTGGTTGACCTCCTGTTTCCGTTGTGAATATTCCACCACGATCACATCTTTATTATACCTTTTTACCAGCGCCTGCAGGTTATTGCGCAGGTCGTCGGGCGTGCCATGCCATTTGGGGTAATAGGATTCCCCGATCACATCAAAATACACTCCCCGGGCGATCATGTTATCAATGAAGAAAACGGATTCGTCATGCTGTCCTCCCAGCGCCACATGCAGCAATAGCGTGATCGATGGATCCACCGATCTGACGGCATCGCTGCCGGCCTTTAAGAGCTGTGCCAGTTCATCCGTATTGCTCACATTCCCTTCGGGCCACAGGATCCCGTGATTGATCTCGTTACCGATCTGCACCATGTCGGGTGTTGTTCCCTGTTCTTTTAGTTGCCGGATAACGTCGCGGGTATAATCATACATCGCTTTTTTCAGTTCCCCGAACGAAAGATCTTTCCAGGCGGCTGGTTTGAATTGTTTTCCCGGGTCGGCCCAGTAATCGCTGTAATGGAAATCAAGCAGCCACTTCATTCCCGCCGCCTTCACCCTTTTCGCCATTTGTTTGGTATGGGCCAGGTCGCAGAAACCTGTTTTGGGCGAATACCCGCTGTCTGCTGCCGGGTTATGAAAGAGCCGCAACCGAATATAATTGAACCCGTGATCACGCAGTATTTCGATGGCGTCTTTTTCAACGCCCTGATCCGAAAACTTCATTCCCTTTGCTTCCAGCTCGGGCAGGAAAGAAATATCGGCGCCCAGCATTTTATCGACAGGCTTGCTGCTGCTCCTCAGGTCATTTTTCCCGCTTGTGCCGCTGATCTTCGCCGCGTGATCCGGCAAGACCGTTTGAATATCCGTACCACCGGCCCAGAGACCTTCCGCCTTCGCTTCGAATTTGATCAGCCCTTCTTTTGTTCCCGCCTGTACGATCACCTGGCATTTCCCGCTGAAGAGAGACCGCTGCCAGGCGGTATCATTACATTTGTCAGGCTCGTGGCTGCTGGGATCGCCATTGCCCACGCCGATGATTTTTCCCGCTCCGGATAGCCGGAACCTGATGAGGTTGCCGGCATCCGGCACTTCACGGCCATTCCTGTCGACGACGCTGATATTGATCACGGCCGCATCTTTTCCATCGGCCAGCAGGGTGGTTTTATAGGGCGTTACCACCACTTCGAATGGCGCGCCGGTGGTTTCAACCGTTTCCGATAATCTTTTTCCTTTTTTAAAAGCAACCGCCTCCAGTTTGCCGGGCTCATAATTCACCTGCCATTGAAGATGGCCGTTCCGCGGCATGTCTTTTTTACCCTGGCTTTTACCGTTCAGGAATAATTCCACGTTGTCCGCATTCGAATTCACCCATACGTCGATGGGTTTGCTTTCTTTACCCTTCCAGTTCCAGTGCGGCGAAATATGCAGTACGTCTTTATCGGTCCACCAGCTTTGGTAGTAGTAATAAATATTTTTTGGAAAGCCGCACATATCCATGATCCCGAAATGGGAGTTGATATTGGGCCATTGATAAGGCGTGGGTTCGCCCCGGTAATCAAAACCGGTCCATACAAACCCGCCAAGCCAGTAGTTATTGTTCGCAGCAAGGGTCCACCAGTCTTCCGCGCGGCTCGCCCACCAGGGAAAGCTGATATCCTGGTCGGGCACATAACAACGGATGGTGTCCTTTTCATAGATCCCCCTTGTGGTGACCGTACTCCCCATTTCCGTGCCGATCAGCGGCTGATCGGGATGAAGGCGATGATATTCCGACACAGATAAATGGCGGTAATTGAATCCCCGGACCGGTATCACTTCATTCACCCCGTAAAATGTATTCCCGTTATCCGCCGCATAGGTGCTGCTGCGGCCGGGATCCAGTTCCTGTTGTTTCTTCAATAAGGTTTCAGCGATGCGTTTACCCGTACTGCTCCCGTGTACCGCCCATTCTTCGTTACCAATCGACCACATGAAAACGGAAGGATGATTACGGTCGCGGCGGATCAGCTGTTCAAGCTGGTTCATGTATTCGGGGCTGCTGCTGAGCTGGCGGTTTTCATCCAGCACCAGCATGCCAAGGCTGTCGCAGGCATCCAGCAGTTCCGGCGTGGGGGCGTTATGGCTGGTACGATACGCGTTCACGCCCATGTTCTTCAATAACGCCACGCGGTAATACTGCAGGTAATCCGGCAGCGCGCTCCCCAGTCCCGCGTGATCCTGGTGGCAGCATACGCCCTGGATCCTCACCTGCCGCCCGTTCAGGAAAACGCCATAGGGTTTTATTTCAATGTTGCGGATGCCGAATCGCTGCTGTACACTATCGATGGTTCTGCCGTTTTGTTTGATAACCGTTACCGCCCTGTACAGGTAGGGATCATCAAGCGACCAGAGCCGGGCATTATCAAGCACGGTGTTTTGCCTGACGGTTATGCGTCCGTTGATGGTAACGGAAATATTTTGCGGCGGGGTCTGCGCAATTTTTTTGCCGGCGCGATCCGTAAAAAAAGTTTGTACGGTACAACCTGCGGGCGTCCTGCCTTCATTTTGGATGGTAGCCTCCACCGAGATTGCGCTTTTCTTCCCGGTTGTCTTTGAAAAAACAAACCATCCCTCCGGTGACAGGTGCAGGTTATCGTATTCGTTCAGCCACACATGCCGGTAAATACCGGCCCCTTCATAAAACCATCCCTCGTATTGCGAAGCGTCTACCCTGACGACGAGTATATTTTCTTTTCCGAAATGGATGAAGTCGGTAATATCGAAGGAAACCCCGAGGTAACCGCTTTTTTGGTTGCCCAGGTAAAAACCGTTGAGCCAGTACTGCGCATCCCGGAACACCCCGTCAAACTGCAGTTGAAAACGGTGACCCGAATCGGTTTGTGCGACTAAGAAATGTTTACGGTACCAGCCGATGCTGGTTTCGGGAAAAAACCCGCCCACGGGTTTGTACCCGTGCGCCATCACGTCAAAATTATCCTTGTTTACAAAAGGGAGTTCCACCGCCCAGTCGTGGGGCAGGTCCAGTTTCCGCCAGGCGCTGTCGTTGAATGCGGGATCGATGGCGGTGCGGGGCGCCACGGCCGCCTTTGAAAAAATATTGGCATAGCCGTAATTGAAATCGCGGGCGGGATCGGCCGCGTGCCCGAAATGAAAACGCCAGTCATTGTCAAAAGAGATTTTTGTACGAAACGACTGGCCCATCGATAATAAAGGGAGAAGCAGGCTGGCGGCAATCAGGATTTTTTTCATACTGAATGGTTGAATGAAAATAAAAAAGGCCGTCCCCAATTCCCGGGAACGGCCCATTTTTATTTATCAACTGCTTATTGAATCTGGTAGGTATAGGCGCCCGGATTATGCAGGTCGAGGATCACGGTATGCGAGCCCGAAGAAGGTACGGCAATATTGGCGCCGCCATATTCGCAACTGCCGTTTCCGCCATCGTCCCCGAAATTAATATCCCAGGCATTGTTGGCCCTGAACTTGATCGTGCCGCTGCTGTTCAGCGTGGTCGTGGCTTTCCACACCTGGTTCACCGCGTCGTAGGTCATGGCGATATCCGTGCTCCAGCCACTGGCGCCGTCGCCGATAATGCTCCAGGTGGTTTTGGTAGACGACCAGGTCAGGTTGTTCAGGTTTGCTTTAAAGAGATAATATCCCACCGAAGGAACTGTGAGGTCGCCACCCGTTGTGCTGAGCAGACCTGCGCCCCCGCTGCCGTAATTGGTATGGTTCCAGTCGGGGTCGCTTGTAAACTTAAAGGCAAGGCTGCTGGGGGTAATATTTACGAAGCCTTCAAAATTGCCCGTACTGTTAATGGAAATTAATTTCGGCGCAGCCCCGGGGTTCCATCCCTGGTAATCGCCGGGAACATAAAGGAAGGCGTTCAGTGAATAGGGTTTGATGCTCAGGGAAAGTACATTCGAGTAAACGGGTGTTTGCGCGGAACCCACATCCGCTTTCAGGCGAACCTGCACGGGCTGTTGTGAAGTGGTGTCAAGCCCCGCGTTCAGGCAGGCGATGTTCAGGCTTTTTACGGTAACGGCCTGCGACGTATTGTTATTCGGGAAAGTGACCTGCCCGATGGTCACAAAATTATTGCCCGGTTTGCAGAACTGCAGCGTATACGTGATCGCCGCCTTGTACCCGAAATCGGAAGGCGTGAACGTAAAGGTCAGCGCCGTATTGTTTTCGCTGGCCTTGGTCAGTACCGCCGAAGTAGACGACACGCTGAGCGCCGGTGCAGTGCCGGCCTGGAAAATAGCCTGCGTTTCATCCTTCTTACAGGACACCAGCAGGGAGCTTGCGGCCAGCAGCAGGCTCATTATTTTTAAACTCGTTTTCATAATGCAATTTTTACAATGATGAGTTTGGTTTTGAATCTGTGTATTAATATCCCGTATTCTGAACCAGGTTGGGGTTGGCGGTAATATCGGCCGAAGGAATCGGGTACAGCCTCCGGTTATTGCTTACCCCCTGCCCGTTCAGCACATTGCCTTTCCATGCCCAGAGATAGGTGCCGTCGGTAAACTGCCCAAAGCGGATCAGGTCGGTACGCCGTACGGCTTCGAAATGCATTTCCCTTGCCCTTTCGTCCAGTATAAACGGCAGGGTTAACTGACCGGCAATGATATTACCGGTCGTATTACCATAAGCGCGCTGGCGAAGCAGGTTGATATAGTTCAGCGCCGTGCTGGTGCTGCCGCCCGTACCGCCGCGCAGGGTGGCTTCCGCATAATTCAGGTAGATCTCCGCCAGCCGGAAAAAGGGGAAATCGGTATCCACCCAGGTGGGATTGGATCCGTTGGCGCCGGTGGAAGTTACATTCCTGAATTTGATCACGCCATAGCCGTCGTTGGCATTGGAAATATCGTTGATTTCAAGATTTTGTCCGTTACTATAAAAATTCATCCGGCTGTCACCCGCGGGTCCGGAGAATTTCTGAACGAATTGTTTGGTAGTGCGGATACCGCCCCAGCCGAAATCAACTCCGTGGTCGCCTGCCTGCATGGAACCTACGATGGGCGCATGCACGAGGAAAGTGGTACCGCCCCAGGTCCGGGCTTTGTTACCATCGAAATTCACGGCGAAAATAAATTCGCTGGCGGAGGTGGTATTGTTATCGGCGAGGAACAGGTTCCTGTAATTGGTAACCAGGGAATAACCCGTAACCGCCGTGATCTTGTTGCAATAGGTGATGCAGTCTGTATACCGGGGTGTGCCGGTGTATACTTCCGCGTTCAGGTACAAACGTGAAAGCAGGGCCCAGGCGGCGGCCTTGTCGGCGCGGCCGTATTCATTGGCGCGCGCGTCTTTCAGTTCGGTTTCAATCGCCTTGAGTTCGTCTTCGATATATTTGAAGAGGTTGGCCCTTGTGATCTGGGCGGGCAGAAAGGCGCCCACATTATCATTCTCCGTAACAAAAGGAACATTTCCGAAAAGATCCAGCGCGTGGTAATAGCTCAGCGCGCGGATAAACCGGGCCTCCGCCCGCATGAATGCAATTTCAGTGGCGTCCGAACCGCTGATGCCCCTTCCGCTCACTTTTGATGCTTCACTTTCACGAATGAACTCATTGGCCAGTACGATCTGGAAATAGATGCGGCTGTACAGCGCGCGGATAAATACATCGGCGCTGCTCCAGGTCATGAAATGAAAGTCCTTGATCGTGGCGTCGTTCCAGCCGATAACGGCTTCGTCGGTCGACAATTCCTGGGCCGACCAGTATTGCCGCAGGTAGCTGGAAAATCCTTCATCGATACCGGAGATATCACCCGATCCGTCGGGGCCATTGTTACCCGTGAGGGTAAGACCCGCGTATACTTTGGCCAGTACGGATTTGTAACCGGCCAGGTTGGTATACAGCGTGGCCGATGTGGTCCCGTATTTGGGGGTCCTGTTCAGGTCCTTGGTACAGGAAACAAAGAACAGGGTAAGGACCGCCAGCAGACCGGTGAGTTTAAAAATATTATTTCTCATATTGCAAGCTTTATATTTTTTACGATAAGATATAATTACAGATCAAGATTAATCCCGATGGAATAGACCCGGGGGCGTTTGTAGAAATTGTTGTCGATTCCGCCCGCGATCTCCGGATCGAGTCCGCGGTACTTGGTAGACACGAACACATTCTGAACGCTGGCCACCGCCCGCAGGTTGGCTTTCTTATTAAATACTTTCCCGAAATCATAGGCCACGTTCAGGTTGTCCATACGCAGGAAAGAAGCGTTCTCCACGTAATAATCGGAGAAGTACTGGTAAGTCGCGAAGCCTGTTTCCAGGTAATTGCGGTGCACATTGCTCAGGAAACTCACGGAACTGGGCTGGAAGACCCCGTTGCTTGAAAAGATATTGTTGTACATGTAGTTCCCGATGTTGGCGCGCAGCACCGTGGAGAAAGTCCATTTTTCGTAAGTCGCCGACGTAAAGAACCCAACCAGCCAGAGAGGCTCGGGAGATTTATAACGATAATAGTCGAGGTTGTTGATGATACCATCGCCATTCAGGTCAACATACAATCCTTCGATGGGTTTTCCGCTGCTGTTGTACACCTGTTTCAGCACATAAAAGGAATAAGGCTGGTATCCCACTGTATGGATCTGTACCGTATTGCCCACACCGCCGGAGATGCCGCCGGTCAGCACACCCTGGTAGGTGGGATCTTCTACCAGCGAAAGTTTGGTGATCTCGTTCTTATTATAAGTGATATTGAAACCTACATCCCAGGTAAGCTTGTTGTTTTTAACAACGGCCGAATTGATGGCCAGTTCCACACCGTGGTTATTCATGTTACCGACATTGGTAATGATCCCGTTGGAGAAATTAGTGCCGGCGGGAACGGGTACAAAGCTGAGCAGGTCCTTGGTCTTCTTGAAATAATAATCAAGGGTACCGTTGATCCTTCCGTTCAGGAAACCGAAATCAAGCCCGGCGTTATAGGTACTCGTCGTTTCCCATTTCAGGTTTTTATCATAGGCCTGCGGACGGTACACCTGGTAGAAGGAATTGCCAAACTGGTATTGCGCGGTTTGCGTGCCGAGGAAATAACTGGGCAGGTACTGGTAATCACTGCCAATCTCCTGCTGACCGGTTTCACCGTAACCCAGTCGCAGTTTCAGGGAGGAGAGCGTTCTGTTTCCTTTCAGGAAAGGCTCTTCGCCGATATTCCAGGCAAAGGCTGCGGAGGGGAACATCCCCCACCTGTCGTTCGGATTCACGCGTGAAGTACCATCGCGGCGCAGCGTAGCGGTAAATAAATATTTGCTCTGGATCGAAAAATTCGCCCTTCCGTAAAATGACACCAGGGTGTTTTGCCCGTCGAAAGGAAAAGGAGCCGCCGGTGCGAATACGGTACCGTTGGCGCGGTTATCGGGGTAATTGGGACTGGTGCGGTGAAAATCCTGGTAACCGTAACCGGCCGTAACATCCAGCCGGCTGCGGATCGATTTGATATCTTTTACATAATTGAGGTAGAATTCAAAGAGCTTGTTCTTCTTGGTCTGGTCGTATTTGTTATTCACGCCGCCGCGGGTATAGGTCATGGCCGCTGAATCGGGAATAAAAATGGTTCCTTCGCCCCTCGAGTGATCATACCCGATATTCAGGTTGGCCCGGAGGTCTTTGAAGAAGGGAAGCGTATAGTCCAGCTGCAGGTTGGTGATAAAACGGTCCACATCGCTCTGGTCTTTGCGCAGGTACAGCTGCCCCATGGGGTTCTTGGGTGCCAGACCATCGGGCTGGTTGTTATTGGCCAGCCATTCCCAGTAACCGCCAAAACGGTTATCCGGCCTGTTCACCGGATGCGTGGGATCAAAAAAGGCGGAACCGCCGATGGCGCCTTCGTTGGCAAAGTCATACTGAGAGGAAGTGATCTTAAAAGAAAAGTCAACTTTAAGCATGTTTTTCAGCAGCCGCGGGTTGATATTGATGGCGGTAGAAAGCCGGCGTACATTGCCGGTTTTCAGGGTGCCGTCCTGGTTCAGGTAGCCCAGCGACAGGCGGTAAGGCAGTTTGCTGATGCCGCCGCTGAGTGAAATATTATTATCGGTAGTAAAAGCATTGTGATATGCGAGCTCCTGCCAGTCGGTGCTGGCATTGCCCAGCAGGGCTTTCTGCGCGTTGTTTCCCTTCCCGTTTACCACGGTCCTGAATTCATCGGCCGAAAGCACGTCCACGCGGCGTCCCACCGTGGAGATAGAATTGGTGGTGCTGAAATTGATATTCAGTTTACCCGATTTTCCTTTTTTGGTCGTGATGATGATCACCCCGTTGGTGGCGCGGTTACCATAGATGGCGGTGGCCGACGCGTCTTTCAGGATATTGAATGATTCGATATCGTTGGGGTTGATCAGCGCCAGGGGATTATTGGCCCCGGCGATGGAGCTTTGCTGGTCCACGGGCACACCGTCGATAATAATCAGCGGATCATTGCTGCTGGAGAGCGAAGAGGTTCCCCTGACGCGGATCCTTCCGCCTGCCCCCGGCGCGCCGTTGGGCGCCGTGATCTGCACACCGGCCACCTTACCGTTGATCAGCTGCTCGGGCGACGTGAGCTGGCCTTTATTAAAATCCCTTGTACTGATGGTAGCCACCGAACCGGTCAGGTCTTTACGGCGGGCGGTACCATAACCGATAACCACCACTTCACCCAGCGAAGTGTTGTTCACCACGAGTACCGCGTCAACCGTTGTTTTGCCATCGATGGAAATCTCCTGGGTGGTGAAACCCACCGAAGATACCACCAGGGTGGTCACTGCGTTGTCGACCGACAGGCTGAACGCGCCGCCGGCATCGGTCTGGGTGCCTGTTCGGCTACCCTTGGCCGTTACACTGGCACCGCGGATCGGGGAGCCGTCTTTGGCGTCGGTAACTTTACCGGTAATGACTTTTTGAGCCAGTGAAATTTGCGTGACCATCGCCAGCAGGAACACGCCGGCTGCCTTCAGGAAGTTTGAGGAGAGCATAAGCAATCATTATAGTTTTGCAATCAGTTTCGAAAACACATCATGTATTTATTACACGATGAAATGTGTATAAAACACACAATGTTAACACAATTTTAATTTTTACAAAAAATATTTTTGAAAATTTCACCCCTAAACGGATGATGCCGATCAAGAATAGCGGAACCGTCTAATTAGTAATACTTACCCCTGGGGGAAAGTTAAACATTGGGTTATGAGGAAGTTACAGACTTACCCGCCCCCGATTTGCGACGGCCGGCCTTTTTTCTGAACTCGGATTTCAGCTTATAGAGCTTACCGGGCCGGTGCGGCACATCATCTTCCATTTCGCCGATATCCACCAGCCAGTCTTTGATAGAGATCTTTTTCCGGAAATTCCGGCGGTCGAGTGTCACGCCTAAAATGGATTCGTATAATTCCTGCAGCTGGCGCAGCGAAAATTTTTCGGGGAGCAGGTTGAACACGATCGGGTAATCCATCACCTGCTGCTGCAGCCGGCGGAGACAGGAGTCGAGGATCAGCTTATGGTCAAAGGCCATTTTTTTAATCTCGTTCACCGGATGCCAGTTGAGTTCGTTATGACTGAGCTGTAATTTATGATGGCGGATATCGATCAGCGAATAATAGGCGATGGTGATCACACGGCCCGAGGGGTGCCGGTCGAGACTGCCAAAGGCCCCTACCTGCTCGAGGTACACGTCATCCATTCCTGTTCTTTCCTTCAGGATGCGGTACGAAGCGGATTCAAGGTCCTCATCGGGACGCACCAGATCACCCAGCAGGGAATACAGCCCGGAAAATTCCGCGAGGTCGGATTTGATCAGCAGTATTTTCAGTTCTTTATCTTCATACCCGAAAATCACGCAGTCTACGGAAATGGCGATATTGAAATAATCCAGGTGACTGATCTTTTCTATCTCGGCGGTCTTTAGCGGCAAATGATTTCCCATACACAAATTTCTTTATACTGTTTACTGAATAACAAATTTCACAACGGTTTCCTGCCCGGCTGCATGCACGCGGATCCCGTACCACCCCGCCGGCAAATTATTGATTTTATCCGCAACCGGTATTCGCTGCACCCCCCTGGCAAGCGTACCCGCATAAAGGGAATGCAGGGTTTGCCCCGCTGCGCTGATCAGTTCCGCTCTTACCATCCCGGTTTTGGGTATATATATTTCCAGCGTGCCGCCTGCAACAGAGGGGTTCGGATAAAACCTCCCCGACAGCTGCGGCCCGGCCGCGTTCCCTCCGCCCACAGCGGTTACCACGGCGTTCACCAGATTACGGTTCAGGTATACATGAAATTCTCCCGGCTGCAGGGTAATGGTCTGCGCCGAACCCGTAGCCGGAATTGTACTGCCATTCAGGTAATCATACCAGGTGCCGCCAGCGGGAAAAGTAAATGAGGAAGATTGCGCCGTCACGTCGAAATTGCCGATCACGCAAAGCATCGATGAATCGGTGGCGCTGCGGATCGTTAAGGTTTTGAAGCCGCCGCTGAGATTGCGCGAAAGGCTGATCGAATTGGCGGTAAACACATCTTTATACCAGGGATGGAAACGGAGTTTGTTCATCGCCGAAAAAATATCATAGAGTCTTTTCCGCTGCACCACCGCTGCATAATCCCAGCGGATGGGTTTTTTGTCAAGCCGGCAGTTGCTGTTCACCGAACCATCGGTGCAGGTATTAATGGAATAATCATAACCCATTTCACCGAACTCCCAGATCATCTTGGGACCGGGCGCTGATAAAAAGAAACCCGCGCACATTTCAACGCGTTTCAGCGCCGTATTCAGGTCTTTGGTATTATAGGCTCCCGCCGCATTGCCAAACTGGATATTCCTGTACAGCAGCCTTTCTTCATCATGGCTTTCCATATACCCGACAAGGTGCGGCTGGTTCCAGCCCCTGGCCGTATAGAGGTACCCTTCAAAATTCCAGGTATTGCCGCCGGGATCGGGTGTGGAATAACCCATGGCCGCCTGTGAAAAATTGGCGTTATGATTTCCCCAGAGCAGCATGCCGTAGTCGGAAAGTTCCACTTCTTCGGCGGTTGCGGCAAAATGTTCCAGGATCACATAACTGCCGGGTGATTTATGCTGGCAGCTGTCATAATATCTTTTCCAGATCGCCACGCGGCTCGCATCGTAAGAGCTCCAGCAACCTACATTCGACTGGCTGGCCCCGCAGTTGCTGTTCTGCGTAAATCCTTTGGAAAGATCAAACCGGAATCCGTCCAGCTTATATTCCTGCAGCCAGTGCTCCACCACCCTGCTGGTAAAATAACGCGTGGCGAGGCTTTCGTGGTTGAAATCGTTGAACACATTAAAGGGATGCGTGGGCGTGGCATTGAGCCAGGGATTGTTGGCCGCGGGCTGGTTGGATGCAGCGTTCCAGTACAGCGCCGCCAGCGGGTTCAGTCCCGTGGTATGGTTCAGCGCGATATCCATGATCACCGCGATGCCCTTGCGGTGAC
>CAYNSL010000025.1:0-3816 GCA_964399755.1 uncultured Chitinophaga sp.
GGTGTCGCGTACCGCAGGTAGGCGAAAGCGGCGAACAGGGCCAGGGCTACGGAGAAAACAAAGATGGGCAGGAAACGGATGTACTTGTAAAATAAGTCCCGCAGGCTCAGGCTCCAGAGTTCGCTTTTCTGGAGATTGTTGTTATTGTTGGGATTATCCTGCATGCATCAAATTGAGTTTGTATTGAATAATACCCCGCTTACCGGATGAAAATATTGGCGATGGTAGCGGCTACTGTTACCAGGGTAAAGGCGAATGAGATCTTCTGCATGGTCTTTGCCTGTTCCTCGTCCTTATATTTCTGGTTTGTCGGCTCCACCACCAGCACGTCGTTCTGCGCCAGGTAATAATAGGGGGATTCAAAAAGTTTGGGAGAGGAAAGATCAATCGTGCCGATCTCGTGTTTGCCGTTGGCTTCACGCACGATCTTCAGGTTGGTTTTCTTTCCGAAGTCGGTGATGCCGCCGGCCAGCCCGATGGCTTCCAGCACGGTTACTCTTTCATCGGGTATCGTCAGCACGCTTTCACGCCCCACCTGTCCCAGCACCGTGACTTTAAAATTAATAACGCGTACCACCACAGTGGGGTCTTTGAGTAATTCAACGGGCACCGTCAGTCTTTTACGGATCTCGGCGGCGAGTTCCTCCTTGGTCAGTCCTTCCGCATGGAAAGTACCCAGCCGGTGGTGAATGATATTGCCCTGGTTGTCGACAAGATATCCCGGGGCGGCATTTTCACTGGCCGTGCCGGCCACGGCGCCGGGCTGGTTATAAATGGCATCCGATTTTTCGGGCACCGTGCTCAAACTGATGACCTGGATGGAAAGACGGTCGCCTTTCTGAATGCGCAGGTCAGGTATCTTAATCGCGCCCTGCCCGGCCGTGTCCGTAACATGGGCCAGGTAGCTGGGTAATTGTTGCTGGGGTTTGCAGGAAAAAAAATAAACGGGCAGAAAAATCAACAATAAGAACCGTCTTCCTTTCATTGATAGGTCTTTAGTAGTTATAGGATTGAAAACGATCAGCTTTCGCCTTTTCCCGGGTGTGCCGAAGTTAATTTAGTTCGGTCAATATAGGCGATTAAAATATACCCAAGACTGTCGATCGCCACCTTCGCCGTCTTGTGCCGGATGTCGAGCACTTTTCCTTCGTGGTCCATCAGCGTACCATTCGTGATGCGCACGCGTTGGTTCACTTTGAGGTCGACCGGCCTGGCTTCCACCTGTTCGTATTCATCGAGAAAACGCCTGATGGCATTGATCTCCCTTTCTTTGATCACGGCGGGTTTGCCGTTCCAGTATACAAAGTTGATCGCGCCGTTGGTCATCCGTACCGCCGTCCGGTCTTCCTCGCTCACTTTGACAAACACATAGGATTTAAACAGCGGCTCTTCCACGATCTTGATCCGGTCGCTCCATTTACGCCGCACTTTATTCAGCGGGCAATAACTCTCCAGGCCTTTTTCCACCAGCAGCTGGTTAACTTTTTTTTCCCAGCGCGGCCGGGTATATACGGCCAGCCATTTTCGTATCGTGTTCGCGGTTTTCATCGCATAGCTTCGCCACCTCAGTCACATGCGTATTTTTTTACATGACTGGTTAAAAGCCTGACTTATCAACAGAAAATTTACGGGTGCGAATTTTCCGTTTGCGGGCAAATATAAGGGAACTATGGGAGTGGAATGAGGATAAAATACGCTAATTATGAGGGAATTATTCCCATAAGTTGATAACTATTTTATGGGAAAAATACCATTTACCGCTAATTTGATTGCAACCCCTTTCGGCCGGGCTTTCCGCCCGTTTTTTTACCACCTAATACTAAGAAAATGACCGGGCTATTCAACCAGCCGGTTCCGGAAAACTTTGGTTCGATGACGTCAATATCCTGACAAATACCGTCTCTGACCAGTTAAGTTTTGCCATAGCATATTTACTTTTTCCGGGTACTGAACTGCTGTCCGGGAGCGGGTAATAAAGGTTTGTTTTAACAAAGGTTTTACGCGATCTATTTCATCGCCGGATAAACTGCTCAGCGCCTGCCATAACCGGCGAGCCTTCGGAAAACCGGGAAAATGACAGCACTTTTAATCGCCGCCAAATCCTTACATTTAGTTTTACAATGACAGCATTACGCCAACGGTTTTATTCCCTCGATGTCTTTCGGGGCGCCACGGTTTGCCTGATGATCCTCGTGAACAACCCGGGCAGCTGGTCGCATATCTACCCGCCGCTGGAACATGCCCCCTGGCACGGGCTTACGCCAACCGACCTGGTGTTTCCCTTTTTTCTATTCGCCGTTGGCAATGCCCTTTCTTTTGTAATGCCGCGGCTGGAAGCGGGAGGTGACGCGCTGTTCTGGCGAAAAGTAATCAAACGCAGCCTGTTGATCTTCGGCATCGGGCTCTTTCTTACCTGGTGGCCCTTTGTGAAATGGGCGGATAGCGGGTTGGTTTTTAAACCCTGGTCCTATATCGACGATAAAGGCAATCCCCAGGGCGTGCGCATACTGGGCGTGCTGGCCCGGATCGCCATCTGTTATTTTTTCGCCTCCGTGATCATTTATTATCTCAAACCCCGCAAAGCCTTTTTAGTCGGACTGCTCCTGTTGCTTTTATACTGGGTTTTTTGTCTTGTATGGGGTGACAAAAGCGATCCGTTCAGCATGACGGGCTGGTTCGGTAACCATGTAGATAAAACCGTGCTCGGGCTGGCGCATATGTACAAGGGTGAGGGCATCCCCTTCGACCCGGAAGGGCTCATGAGTACCCTGCCGGCTATCGTGCAGGTGATCTTCGGGTATCTCGTGGGTGATTACATTCAAAAAAAGGGTAAGAATTTTGAAATGCTGTCGGGGTTGTTTGTGATCGGGGTGGCGATGCTGGTCACCGGTTTTTGCTGGGATATGGTATTCCCCATCAACAAAAAGATCTGGACCAGCTCTTACGTGATTTATACAACGGGGCTGGCGGTCCTGACCATCGCCACGATGATCTACCTGATCGAACTCAGGAACGTAAAATTATGGGCCAGCCGTTTTTTTGATGTATTTGGCAAGAACGCCTTGTTCGTGTTCGCGCTGAGCGCATTTCTCCCGAAACTGTTATGGCTGATCCGGATCCCGAACGGGCTGGATAAAGCGGGAAAACAACTCTACACCGACCCCTGGCATTGGTTTTACCTGAAAGTCTGCGCCAGGATTCCCGGCGATCCGCGGCTGGGTTCGCTGGTCTTCGCCCTCTGCTTTATTATTTTCATGTGGTCTATCTGCTGGTGGATGGACAAGAAAAAGATCTACGTGAAAGTATAGATTTCCTTAACAGGAATTTAGCGACCACTTCCCCGAATTTCCCATGCAATCGGACCCGGTTCCGCATCTGGTATATCAAAATCCCCGGGAAATGAAACTTTTCTCTTTTATCTGTGCCGGTTCCTTCCTGCTCGCTTCCGCCTTCATCATCAAAAATGAAAACGGCGCGCGCCAATCGCTTTACGAAGAAAAATGGAGCTTAAAAAAAATCTACACCGACACGGGGGCCATTGCCGTGAACAGCCGGGCCTATATCCGTTTTCATGAAGAAAAGAAAAGCGCCGGCGGCAACGGCGGCTGCAATGTCTTTGGCAGTACCATTGCGGTGAACGGGCATTCCCTCGTCTTCAGCGAGATCATCGCCACCCGGATGTACTGCGAAGGGGTGCAGGAATCGGAAGATGCTTACCTGAACCTGCTGGCGAAAGTGAAACGCTTTGAGATCTCGGAAAAAAAATTGTGGCTGCTGGACGGTAAAAAGGTTTTACTGGAATTTGAAACAGAATGA